>NZ_JBMOXB010000013.1:0-152991 GCF_049316305.1 Sphingobacterium sp. HJSM2_6 | reverse complement strand
GCCGAAGCAATTCAATTCAGAAGTTTAGACCGTGAAAACTGGACTGGGTAATCCCTATAACATTGACTTAAAACAAGATTGAATATTAATGCTTGTCTGCTTGCTGCCAGATTTTCTCCAAATACATTCGTTTCTTTATTTATAAAATCTATGTTTTATTTATATAGAGTAAATAAGCTTTCAGATAGGTTGCTATCAGATCCTTTTTGACGCAGAACTACATACTTATTATTTTTCAACGCTATATTCGTATAAAATATCCAAATGACAGCCTTAATCTTTTGCAAATCTCTTTTAGGAATCGCTTTATGATTTAGAGTATACATTGTATCCGTAAATTACTTTCAATCCACAGCTATATATTGGAAACTTTTATTTAGATTCTATTGAACTAATTGTAACCTACTAAGTGTCCTAAAATCAGGATTTGCCCTATTTTCAGAAATTCCAATCAGCGGAACATGAGATAAACTCCACTTCTAAGAAAAAACATTCGTTGTTAAAGAATTTTCAACAATATCCCTTCAGACCAAAAAGGACACATCCATTTACAATTAACAAATGAAAATAATAATTGGCTACGCTTTCATACTTAGCGAATAGAATGAGCATAACCTACAGGAAGAGTACAATTAATAATGCAACAACAGCATTGAACTAGAAAAATAAAAAAGCTAGCTCCTAAAACTGACTTATAAAATGCTGAATAACATCTGGAAAGATTAATATAGTAAGTATCAATCCCGTCAATGCGCCAAATAAATGTGCATCATGATTAATACCATCACGGGCATTTTTGGAAGCCCATACACAATAACCTATATAAAGACCCGCAAATACAAAAGCAGGCAATGGTAACGCAAAAAAGATATATATCTTAGTCGTCGGATTAAATAAAATATAACTAAATAATACAGCAGAAATGGCTCCAGATGCTCCTAAACTATGGTAACCATATTGATCTTTCTGACGAATAATTGTAGGAATATCACTTAAAATTAATCCTACAATATATAAAAGCGCAAATAACAAATGCCCTAGTGACCCACTGATACTAACAAAAATAGCCTCTAAGCCAAAGCCAAAGAAGTAAAAGGTAATCATATTAAACAAGAGATGAGACCAGTCCTTATGGATCAAACCGCTAGTTAATATTAAATAAGATTTCGATTTATCCCGGTAAATGCTGTAAGGATGCAACATTAATTTACCATACCATTCGGGATTGGAAAACACATAAATACTTAAGCCAATAGTTAGGGCAAAAATTAAACTGGCAACTGGTAGGTTTATTAAATAATCAAGCAGCATTTAAAATCGATCTTCTAGTAAAAATAAATATAATTCTTTTGGTCCATGGGCTCCTAATACTAACCTTTTTTCTATATCAGCAGTTCGGCTTGGGCCTGTAATTGTACTAATTAGACTGGGGAACTGATGACTTGAATATTTGTCTTGTATTATTGCCAAGCCATGTCTTACGTCCATCACCAGCTGTGAGGCACGAGCTATCACTATATGCACCGGAGGGTAAACGCTAAGCTGCCTACTGCCATCCTTTGCATTGCTGATAAGAATACTTCCATTTCGAGCTATTAAGGCCTCGCAAGCCGTTATTGAAGCCTCAGCTTCTTCAAAATGATGCGAGGTGCTCCGGAACGGAAAACCATATTGCTTGAGTAAAGACTGAACCTCTTTTTCCCACACATACAATTTGCTGATATTTAATTTTTCTATTAGTATGATTAAATTTTCAATCAAATTGATTTCTCCATCACAATAAATAAATTTCCCTGAAGCATCGGTGAATTCCCTAGCAAAGGTCACATCAAGTGGATCTTCTTCATCCTTATACAACTGGTTTTCTTCAAAGGCAGGATGTGGGTTTTCCTTTTTTTGAAGTAAAGCTTGCCGAATTTTCTTCAGCATTTTCTCTTTGGCAGTCGTATTTCTTATGTTCATGCTATAAAAGTTAAACAAGCCTTTTGGAGGCTTGTTTAACTTATTAATCTAATTATTCTTGATTTGATTTTGTTTCCTCTTCTGATGGTTTTACATCATCATGATCTGTTGCAGGTATTGGTAAATCCGTTTGAGGAACACCGCCGCCATCTGCTCCACCATTCACAAACTCATCATAAGTCGTTTTATTGGCAAATGGACGTTTTCCTAAAATTTCTTCCAAATCCGCTTGGAATAAAATTTCCTTTTCTAACAATTTCTCAGCAATCTTTACCAGACCATCTTGTTTTTCAAACAATAAATTCTTGGTCCGTTCATACACCTCTGAAATTAATATGCGCACCTCATCATCGATCAACTCTGCTGTTTGATCAGAATAAGGCTTTTGAAATTGACTCTCTCCAGAACTATCGCGGAATGATACATTACCTACCTTATGGTTCATCCCATAAACAGCAGTCATCGCATAAGCTAATTTAGTGATTCGTTCTAAGTCATTTTGTGCACCAGTACTGATACGACCAAAAGTAATATCTTCTGCCACACGTCCTCCCATGGTCATACACATACTGTCAATCAATTGTTCAGTCGTGTATAAAAATTGTTCTTTAGGCAGGTATTGTGCATAACCCAATGCCGCCACACCACGTGGAACTATAGAAACCTTCACTAATGGATCGGCATGTTCCAAAAACCAGCCTGCAATCGCATGCCCAGCCTCATGATAAGCAACAATTTTCTTCTCTTCAGGAGAGATAATTTTATTTCTTTTTTCCAAACCGCCAATCACACGATCGATCGCATCTTGGAAATCTTGCATTTCAATTGCATTTTTGTTTTTACGAGCGGCTATCAATGCTGCTTCGTTACAAACGTTGGCAATTTCTGCACCAGCAAATCCAGGTGTTTGTGCAGAAAGTTTCTTCGCATCCACTTCTTCTGCTAATTTCAACGGTTTTAAATGCACGTTAAAGATCTGCTCACGTCCTATTAAATCAGGTTTATCGATCGAAATTTGTCTATCAAAACGACCTGGTCTCAATAAAGCAGAATCCAACACATCCAAACGGTTGGTAGCAGCTAGGATAATAACCCCAACATTGGTACCAAAACCATCCATCTCAACCAATAATTGGTTCAATGTGTTTTCACGCTCATCGTTACCACCCATGATGGAATTTTTACCACGAGCACGACCTATAGCATCAATCTCATCGATGAAAATAATACATGGCGCTTTTTCTTTCGCTTGTTTAAATAAGTCACGAACACGTGAAGCACCTACTCCAACAAACATTTCCACAAAATCAGAACCTGACAAAGAGAAAAACGGAACTTGAGCTTCACCAGCTACAGCCTTAGCCAACAAGGTTTTACCAGTTCCTGGAGGACCTACCAATAAGGCTCCTTTTGGAATCTTACCACCTAAGTCGGTATATTTTTTAGGGTTCTTTAAGAAATCAACAATTTCCATGACCTCCTGTTTAGCTTCTTCAAGCCCAGCCACATCATTAAAAGTAATATTGATTTGAGATTCCTTATCAAACAATTGAGCTTTTGACTTACCAATATTAAATATGGCACCGCCACCGCCGCCAGCACCACCATTCATTCTTCTCATTAGAAAAATCCAGATACCAACGATAATTAGCAAAGGCAACATAAAGGAAATAAACCATCCAGCCCATGGGTTGGAACGATCTTCATAGCTCACTTCCAAACGCGGAATATTTGCCGCAAGACTATCCTGAGAAGCTTTTAATTTAGCCGATAATAAAACATCCGAAGCTTCTGTAAAGGTAAATTGAGGGTTTTTAGCATTCCCAAAATTGAATGGCTTATTTCCTCCAATTAACTCTTTATATTTCTCTTGGTCTAATCGATCTGCTTTTATGTAAACTTCGACCTCAACCAATTCATTCGTTTTATAACCAACTAACTTCTCTACGTCTCCAGGAATCAACATCTTGGTTTCGAAATCCTGATAGGTAATTTTCTTAGTGGCCTCTCCACTAAATAAATATTGAATACCAAATAACCCTACTAGAATGGCAATCCATAGCCATATTGTATTAAACTTAGGTGGCATTGGTGTTATTTTCTTACTCGGAATTTTCTTCATTTATAATCTTAAACTACGTTTTTAATCAATTATGCGCTCTGATAACTACTTACCTGGGCATCTCCCCATAGATCTTCCAATCTGAAATGACTACGTTTTTCGGTCTTAAACACATGAACAACGACGTCAATAAAGTCTAGTAAAATCCATTCTCCATTTCCTTGTCCCTCTTTGTGCCAAGGATCTTGACCTAATGTTTTATACACCTCATCTTCTACACTTTTAGCAATAGCATTAACTTGAACAGTGGAATCAGCATGGCAGATAACAAAAAAATCAGATAAAGTACTATTCACTTCACGCATATCCATCCGCACTATTTCGTTACCTTTTTTTTCTTGCATCCCGTGGATAACCACTTCAGCCAACATTTCAGATAACGAACTTTTTTTATTTTTACTCATTAAGATTTATTATACTTTTGACAAATAAACTATTTAAAAATATTATCTTTTGCAAAATAACACATTTTTAGGAGATTCACTAGGTCTAAATTTAATTGTTTTGGACGAAGTAGACTCTACTAATGATTATTTAAAGTCACAAGTCTCAAATTTCAAGCCACTTCCCGAATGGACTGCCATTATGGCAAAGCACCAAACCCGTGGAAGAGGACAACGAGACAATGTTTGGCATACTCCTGCCGACCAAAACATCACTGTCAGTCTTCTTATATATCCGAAATACCTACCGCCTCAGCAGCAATTTTACCTCAACATCTTCGTTAGTTTGGGTATTATCGATTGGCTGAAAAGCATCCATATCGAGGCTCAAATCAAATGGCCTAATGACATTATGCTTGCTAATAAAAAAATCGCAGGGATCTTAATTGAAAATAAAGTCAATTCCAAAGGAATAGTCCAATCTATTATTGGCATCGGGATTAATGCCAACCAAGTCGATTTTCCAAATGAGCTAATAAATAAGGCGAGTTCACTTTTTAAGGAGACAGGGATTCCTATTGCCAATCTGGAGGAATCATGCCATGATGTCCTTTTATGTATTCAAAAACGCATTATTGCATTCAAAAAATTGGAGCTATCGGCCGAAAACCTTTTACAGGAATATAACAATTTATTATTTCTTCGGGACATTTCCGCTCCTTACTCGTCTAATAATATAGAGTTCCTTGCTAAAATAATCCGTGTGGAGTCCGATGGACGTCTCCTATTAAATGAAGACGGACAAGAAAGAGCCTATTATTTCAAGGAAGTCTCGTTCCTTTTGCAATAAATTGATTACAGTAAGTATATTAAATTTATTAGTATTAACTTTGAATTAAACTTTAAATATCAATTCTAGTCAATAGAAAAAACAGTTGTTTATGAAAAAACTTAATTTATTAATCGCTTTTGTCTTATTCACCGTAGCTGGTGCATTTGCTCAAGTATTCAATCCCGTTCAGTGGTCTGTTGCGACCAAAAAAATTAGCAAAACTGAAGCCGTAGTTTTAGTGAAAGCAACTATCGAACAAGGCTGGCACATTTACGGATTAACTGTTCCTGCAGGTGGTCCAATTTCTACATCCTTTGAATTCACTCCTGTTAATGGCGCAAAATTAACTGGGAAACCAATTGCTAAAGAAGCAAAAACTAAATATGAAGATGTATTTAAAATGGAAGTTCCTTATTACAATGGCGAGGTAGTTTTTCAACAAAAAGTGAAATTAGCAAACAATAAACCAACCACAATTAAAGGTGTAGCAACTTTTATGGCTTGTGATAAAGAGCGTTGTTTACCACCAGATGAATATGAATTCGCGGTGACTATAAAATAACGAATCGTATAAAAATATGATTAGGCCTCCAATCGAGGCCTATTTTTTTTTAAGCATTTCAACGATTACAACACTTCGTTCTTTTGAAGGATTTCAGAAAAGGTTTCAATACCTGAAAATAATTGAATTTTCAAAATCATATTATTCGTCAATATACCCATTGACATAATTAATTGCTAAGCAAAAATACAACCAACTATATTGCCTAAAAAATACCCTTTGAGATATTCATATGGAGTTAGATGATTAGTTTTTGTAAACTGAAAACTGTATTAATCTATTTATTTTGAATTCTGAATTAATTCCGACGTTTTATTGTTAAACACATTAGTCAACAATATATTATCAACGGCAAATAACATGAATACTATAAAAAAAATTATTAACCCAATTATGATAATTATTCTTAATTTTTTATTTAAAGTTCTGTCCATAACACTTGATTTCTTATAAAGTCAATTTCAATTTTTATTTTTATTTTCCTATGATATTCAAGATTAGCTGACAATACTCCTAGTCCGATATCAATCGTACCTTGAATAATGTAAGAAGCAAATGTAGATGTGTTCGATTGCTCGGATATTAGATTTGTATTCCAATTCCATCCTAAAGTCAATCCTACTGCCGATAAATTAATACTTTCTTTATCAAATTTCTATTGATTCCTTCTCCTGTTGTATTAAAATCTAACCTAAATGAGCTAAATAAACCTGCTTTAATTTGGGAGCTCCAAGGATCTTCTTCTTCAGCCCAATCGTCATCTCCTCTTAGGATATAGATCCCATCTTCATTATCACTTTTTAAATCAAATTTATTTGAACCATTTTTTGACGTATAAAATCTTCCTTTGGAATTTTGCTTGAGATAAAATCTTTGTGGTTTTGTTTTTTATTAATATCATTCAAGTAATTCTCAGCATCTATAACATTAAGAAATCTGACATATTCTTTCTTGTAAATTGTCTCTTGCAAATCGTACTTTAATTTCAGGGAATTTAATTTGTCTAGATTGAGCTCAGGATCCTTTTCTTTGGTGCAAGAGAAAAATAAAAAAATAGAACCGATAGTTATTAATAACAAAAAAATTTTAATTTTCATAAAAATAAATATTAGCGTAAATAATTGGAAAATAAGACAATCGCAGCTTCATTGAGAAACTAATTTATGTTAAAATTAAAAATGTTATTTAAACTTTCCTGATATTTAAAAATAAATCTTGTTTGACTCATTAATTTAAGCTAATCTTTTTGATGTCAAAGTTTTGCAACAACTTAAACGCATTCTGCATAAAATAAGCATTGCCGAAATATTTTTTCCTATTTTTGACGCTTAAAATCAATCATTATGCATAAATCCAGGATTGTATATTTTTTCACGCTCGTATTTATTTGCTTATCTACCTTATCCATATCAGCTTTAGCTCAAGATAGTTTAATCAATATCGAGGGGATTGAATTTAGTTCAGGACAAGAAGATAGTCTTTCCGATGACAGTCTAATCACAGATTTTAGTGATGTAGAATTTTCTGATGGTCAGGACACAAGCCGTGTTGATACGACTGCTAGCCCAGCTGCAAACAACAATCCAAAAGTAACTTCAACTGAAGAAGATAATTCCCTTTGGGGAATATTTATTAAGGGATTAATTGGAGGTTTCTTAGCCTTTTTGATGCCTTGTATTTTCCCAATGGTACCACTCACAGTAAGTTTCTTTACCAAAAAATCCGGAAGCAATTTACAAGCGGTAAAGCAAGCCTTTCTCTATGGCTTATTCATTATTGTTATTTACGTGGCATTAGGGATGTTAATTACCATTGTATTTGGTGCAGATGCCTTAAATGTCTTATCGACCAACGGTATATTCAACTTCCTGTTTTTCTTGCTTTTGGTCTTTTTTGCTGCGTCCTTTTTAGGGGCTTTTGAAATCACTTTACCGAGTTCATTTGTCAATAAAATTGATGCTAAATCAGACAAAGGCGGTTTTGTAGGGCTATTCTTTATGTCTGCCAGTTTAGCGGTTGTGTCGTTCTCCTGTACAGGCCCAATTATAGGGACATTATTAGTAGATGCCGCAACCAAAGGAGACCGATTAGGCCCGGCTATCGGAATGTTAGGATTTTCTTTGGCATTAGCCATTCCATTCGTTCTCTTCGCTATGTTCCCTTCCCTTTTAAAATCTATGCCTAAATCGGGTGGCTGGTTGAATAGTGTGAAAGTCGTTTTAGGATTTTTAGAATTAGCTTTAGCTCTTAAATTTTTATCGAATGTAGACTTAGCTTACAACTGGCAATTTTTGGATCGTGAAGTTTTCTTAGCCTTATGGATTATCATATTTGGTATGATGGGATTATATTTAATTGGAAAAATAAAATTTGCACATGATAGCGACTTGAAATTCCTTTCCGTACCACGTACCATCATGAGCATCTTGGTTTTCTCTTTTGTCATGTATATGATTCCGGGAATGTGGGGAGCTCCTTTAAAATCCATTGCCGCGTTTTTACCTCCTATAGGTACACAAGATTTTGATATTTCCAGTGGAAGTACTAATCATGCTCCTATCAATGCTGATGCTTCTTCCAGAAAATACTATCAACATTTTCATGCACGAGCGACTTTAAAAGGTATGGATCCTTATTACGATTATGATGAAGCATTAGCAGCAGCTAAAGAACAAGGAAAGCCATTGCTTGTTGACTTTACAGGCTGGAACTGTGTAAATTGCCGCAAAATGGAAGCTGGAGTATGGTCTGATCCAGGGATTAAAAAAATGATTAATGAAGAGTTCGTCCTAGTAGAATTGTATGTGGATGATAGTGTATTACTATTGCCAGAATCAGAACAGTATAAATCTGAAATCAATGGTAAAACAGTCAAAACAGTCAGTAAAAAGAATTCAGAACATCAGATTTTGAAATTCAACAGCAACAGTCAACCATTATACGCTATTTTAGATGCCAATGAAGAACTACTGGTTCCGACCTCTGGCGCAAATTACGATATCACGAGTTATAAAGCTTATTTACAACAAGCCTTAGATGCATATCATGCTAAATAGATTTTCTAAGGTTTTTTTATCAATTAACAACAACTAAATCGGTATATTTGAATTATGAGTAACATTAAAAACATTGCAGTTTTAACTTCTGGTGGTGACTCTCCAGGTATGAATGCTGGTATCCGTGCTGTGATCAGAACTGGTATTTACCATGGCATGAATATGTTCGGCATTCGCAGAGGGTATGATGGTTTAGTTCAAGGCGATATCTTAGCAATGGATGCTAAATCAGTAGCAAATATCATTCAACGCGGTGGTACTATCCTTAAAACGGCAAGAAGTGATGAATTCAGAACTATTGAAGGTCGTCAAAAAGCATATGAAAATTTAAAACAACATAATATAGATGCCCTTGTGGTCATTGGTGGTGACGGTACATTTACCGGAGCTTCTAAATTCATCGAAGAATTTGACATTCCAATAGTAGGTTTACCGGGTACTATTGATAATGATTTGAACGGAACCGATTTTACCATCGGCTACGATACCGCAATAAATACAGTAGTTGATGCCGTAGACAAGATTAGAGACACGGCAGAATCTCATGACCGTTTATTTGTTGTGGAAGTTATGGGTAGGGACTCTGGTCTTATTGCTTTACGTTCAGGTATTAGTACCGGTGCTGAGGCTGTATTGATTCCTGAATTGGAGGTGGATTACGACGCCATTATGAAACGCCTAGATAAATCCAGAAAAAACAAATCTTCCCGCATTATTATCGTAGCAGAAGGGGATAAAGAAGGTGGTTTAGTTGTTGCAGATAAAATTAAATCTAATTTCCCGGCTTATGATGTTCGTGTTTCCATCTTAGGTCATATCCAACGCGGTGGTTCTCCAACATGTATGGACCGTGTTTTGGCAAGTCGTTTAGGTGTTGCGGCTGTGGAAGGATTAATAGAAGGTCGTCGTGGAGAAATGGTGGGCCTTATCTGTGGAAATGTACAATTTACACCATTTAGCAAAGCCATTAAACATATCGATAAAATCAATACCAATTTGACTAGAATTGTTGAAATTTTATCACTTTAAGTTTATCGTATACAGCATATAAAAAAGGTTTTTGATGGTTCGCTATCAAAAACCTTTTTTTATACATACAGACCGCATCTATAAGTCTTTATAAGAAATAAGCTTGATTTTTCGTTTGCTTATAAGCTCCATAACAGGTTTATCTGTAAACGCTTTTAATACCGCAATTCGATCTTTCGCAACTTGTTCATAGCCTACATGCCCCATTCCCGCTGCTTCAAAATCATCATAGGCTGGGTGCTCGATTAACAAATAAGTTCCAGGTTTAAGCTGTTGAAAAGCGCTCAAGAGATTGGCCTGTTTTTCAGCTGCTGTTACCTTCACGCCTGACCATTGAGGAAATGGTTTTAATTCCGAATCTTTCACGATTAAACCATATTCATTGGCTAGTTTGCTTAACAAATCTTTAGCCTCCTTGGAAAAACTTAGACAGCCCATATGCTCAGATAAATGTGATATATGCGGAATCTTCTTTATCGCCAATTCAATTTGCGCCCTCAATTCCTTTTCCATTTCCTCCATCTTCCAATTACTTTTACTCAGTAAATGGGTGTTTTGAAGAAAATACCCATCGGAATCAACCAAACTTGGGCAATGGGTTAGTGGCCTCCATTTGAGGTTAGTCCATTCACTTGTTAGGGTGAGATGCACGCCCATATCAATCTCTTTCCGATCCTTCACCAAATTTACAGCTTCTTCAAACCAAGGTCCAGGAACCATAATTTCTATAGACTTAACGATTCCTTTTTCAAAAGATTCCAAACATGCATAGTTTGCGGAACGAGTAGAACCCATGTCATCCGCCCGAACCAACACCACAATTTCAGCTTCTTGGCCTAGGCTGTAATTCTGCTGAAAAACGAAAAAAATAAACAAACAAAATACACGTAATATATTCATAGTAGGCTATTTAAACTGGTTTAACACTTCATGAAACGCATACTAAAAAAACAAGCCCTCTTCTTCTTTTCCCAAATACGCTTAGCTTCTAAATTTAAAGCTTTAAAATGAAATTACCTTTGTCAACATTAATTTGTGGATATGCCCTGCCAATAGTTGCATAAAATCAAAAGATGAGTAAACCCTCTATTCTGTTTAAATAGGCAAATCATCGATCCTTATTAGGATCTCCTTCGGATCTTGTTTGCTTTTACAGGGCAAAAGTCCGCAGGAGGTCCGATCAAGATCCGAAGGAGATGTGGTGAATCTTTCACATTAATCACAAAGAAACCGCATAAAATTTCCTGATCAAACAGAAATTGAAAACTCTTCATCTAATTTCATTCCCCTATTCCAAATCCTTGAATACATGCTTACCTTTGTTAAAAATTCAAGATCAATGGATATTGCAAAACTTTATCAAATTTACCTAGCTCATCCAACGGTATGTACCGATACCAGACAAATCAGCAAAGATTGCATCTTTTTTGCCTTACATGGCGAAACCTTCGATGGAAATAGCTTTGCAGAAAATGCATTATCCTTAGGTGCCGCTTATGTCGTTATTGATAATAAGGCATACCATCAAGATCAAGCTGCTTATATTCTAGTGCCCGATGTATTGGAAACCTTACAACAGTTAGCAGAATATCATAGACAGCAATTACACATACCCATCATTGGAGTAACGGGTACCAATGGTAAGACCACGACTAAAGAATTACTGTATAGTGTTCTTTCTCAAAAATATAAATGCTTTGCGACCAAAGGAAACCTGAATAATCATATTGGAGTCCCTTTGACCTTGTTGTCCTTAACCAGCGATATCGAATTGGCCATTGTAGAAATGGGAGCCAATCATCAACAGGAAATAGAATTTCTATGCCATATAGCACATCCTACCCATGGATTAATAACCAATGTAGGGAAAGCACATTTAGAAGGATTTGGCTCATTTGAAGGCGTCATGAAGACGAAAGGAGAACTGTACGATTATTTACAAAATCATCAGGGAAAAGTATTTCTACAAGGCGACAATGAATTTCTCCAATCCATGAGTAAAGATCGTGCACTGACCGATATTACTTATTATGGATTTTCGGAGCATCATGATGTACAAGGCGGATTGATTGTCGCTGATCCATTTATCAAGATCTATTGGAAAAAAGCAGGACTCTCGGAAAAACAAGAGGTACAAACCCAATTAACCGGAGCTTATAATTTGGAGAATATATTAGCCGCAGTTGCGGTGGGTTTACATTTTGGATTAACAGAGGCAGAAATAAATCAAGGAATATCCAGCTATCAACCAAAAAATAATCGATCTCAGATTACAAAAACAGCGCATAACACCATTATTGCCGATTATTACAATGCCAATGCCAGCAGCATGCATGCCGCATTAGAAAACATTGCAGTCATTCAAGCACCGAACAAAGCCATCATATTAGGCGATATGTTCGAAATGGGGGATCAATCGGCAATAGAACATGAAAAGTTGGTAATAAAAGCCAAAAGTCTAGGCTTAGCACAATTGCTATTTGTAGGAAAGGCCTTTTATGCATTAAAGGATGACGAAGCACTTTTCTTTGAAAACACAGCAGATGTGAAAGAATATTTACTGGATCAACCTCTAAAAGATTACCTCATTTTATTAAAAGCATCTCGAGGAATGGCTTTTGAACGATTGCTGGAGGTATTATAATGGTACAATTAGAAAAAGTTCATCATATCGCAATTATTTGTAGCGACTACCCACGCTCTAAAGCTTTCTATACCGAGGTATTAGGTTTAGAAGTGATCCGAGAAATTTATCGAGCAGAACGTGAATCGTACAAATGTGATCTCGCTTGTCAGGGAGCTTATATAATCGAATTGTTTTCATTCCCAAATCCAGCAGAACGCCCTTCTTTTCCTGAAGCTAAGGGCTTACGTCACCTTGCTTTTCAAGTTAAAAATGTAGAAAAGGAAAAATTAGCCTTAGAAAGACTAGCGATAGCGGTAGAACCGATACGAATAGACCCAACGACAGGTAAGAAATTTACTTTTTTTCAGGATCCAGATGGATTACCTCTGGAACTATACGAAATCTAAGAATTGGGAATATCTAAGTTTAATTCCTTTTCCTTATTTATTAAATGCGAGATACTGGTATCATTAAGAATTTGCAGCATGGCATTTCTTACTTCTACAAACGTATCGCGGATGCCACATGCATGTTCTTCTACACACTCTTCACAGGAACGATAGAAATTTAAACTTACACAAGGAAGTAAGGCTATTGGACCGTCTATTAAACGCATCACTTGAGATAAGTAAATATCTTCCGGTGCCTTATTTAAACTATATCCACCTCCAGCACCTTTCTTGGAATACAAAATACCGGCATTTCGCATTTCTAACAATATTTGTTCTAGAAATTTTTTAGGAATACGTTCTTCCTCTGCAATTTTTCCAATTTGCATAGGATCCTTACCGTAATTACGACCTAGTACCATTAAGGCCTTTATTGCATATTTTGTTTTCTTAGACAGCATAGATAAGCTTTAGTTAAGCTACTTCCTCAAAAGTATAAAAAATAAAAGACTAATTCTGTAATACCTCGACAATAGGTTGCCCTATGGATCCATTTGGTTCCATAACGTGCAATAATGAGGATAAGGTTGGGGCAATATCGGTGATATGAACCAGCCGATTACTGGTTCCTTTTTTTATGCCCCAGCCCATAAATACCAATGGGATGTGAGAATCGTAAGGAGTCCAAGTACCATGCGTGGTACCAGTAGAACGAGGAGAACCATCGTACCATTGTGGCTCCGTAATGATTTGGATCGCTCCGCTACGTTTTCGATTGTATCCATTTACTATTTTTTCGCGTAATTGGGCAGGAATCATCATATTTTCGCCAGATTCCATATCGACTACGAAAGCTACTCCGTCTTCATGCCTTAGCATTTTAACAATGGATTTCTTGATTTTATCCTCCTCCAATTTATGACTTTCGATATCTTTATAATTTAAATGCACCTGGTAATTCATCAAGCTCTTCACCAAGTTAGAAACCCCAAACTCAGCCTCCAGCTGCTCATTTAAATTTCTTTGCAATTGCCTAGAAAAAAAATAGCCCCCATTGCCACGCATATCCATAAAATACCGAGAATTATATGAAGCAGCATGATCTGCTGTTAAGAAAAAGGTATAATTCCCTTTTCCAACTGTTTTATCTAAGTATTTAAAAAATGCCGCTAGTTCTTGGTCCAATCGAAGATAGATATCCTCAATTTCGACAGAAGATAAGGAATAGCGATGCCCAACATAATCAGTAGCCGATAAACTAACACATAAAAAATCAGTTGCTTTTGCAGGATTATTGCCTAACTGTTCTTTGGCAATGGCTTCCTTGGCAAAGTCCAAGGTAAAGGTGTTCCCTTGAGGTGTTGTTTTTATCATCTCCAATCCTGCATCCTTCATCAATTCCGATGTTCTGCGAGGAAATCCAGTAGAAGCTTCCCCTGCCCATTTCCCTTCGTACACATTATCATCTTCAATGCTATTACTGGCGTAGGTTTCGATAGGATATAAGGTATTCCAGTCTTGTTTTAAATATTTCTCAGCCAATTTCTGATCATTAAACCCACTCACCCATTGCGGAAGATTTTCCATGTAGTAAGTACTGGTGATCCAGTTACCCGTTTTGGAGTCAAACCAGTAGGCCGCATCGGCAAAATGACCTGCAGGTAAAATACCCCCACGATCTTTAATGGCGATACCAATGACTTTGGACTTAAAATTAGTAGCTAATTTAAGTTGATCTGTCACTGTGGAAGCGAGTAAATTCCGTGGCGATTGCTTTCCCTCCGAACCTGGTGCTCCTACCCCTACTACAGAATCGTCTTGGGTACAATACATCGCATTTCCAGATTGTTGTTCGATCCAATCATTGCCAGCAATGCCATGGATAGCAGGCACACTGCCCGTATAAACTGAACTATGTCCAATCGCAGTGAAAGTCGGTACATAATCAATCAACGTGTTTTCACAAGAAAACCCCTCATTCAATAATCGTTTGAAACCATCGTTCCCATATCGATCCGCAAAACGATATAAATAATCCCAACGCATTTGATCGACCATAAGACCAACTACTAATTTAGGTCGTTCCACTTGGGCTGAGGCCAAGCTGACTCCGCTTATAAACAGCCATAATAAGATTACGTTCTTTTTCATGGGATATGGTTTTATATGATGAGGTGACGTTTTAAATAATCACCCGTATAAGATTTCTTGCAATTTACTAAATCTTCAGGCGTTCCTGCAAACAGCAGTTCTCCACCTTTATCGCCCCCTTCAGCACCAATATCAATTACCCAGTCGGCAGATTTAATCATATCTAAGTTATGTTCAATCACTAAAACCGTATTACCTAAATCTATCAAGGCATTAAAAGCTTTCAACAACTTACTGATGTCGTGAAAATGCAATCCGGTGGTAGGCTCATCAAAAATAAACAGGGTTTTTTTCTGATTATTTCCTTTGATTAAAAAAGAAGCTAATTTGATACGTTGTGCTTCACCACCAGATAAGGTACTGGACGATTGGCCTAATTTGACATAACCCAATCCAACTTCTTGTAAAGGAATGAGTTTGTTTAGAATTTTAGGCTGTTGCATAAAGAAGCTAATCGCCTCATCCACACTTAAATCCAATATATCTGCCACAGACTTCTCTTGAAATTGCACATCAAGCACATGCTGTTTAAATCTTTTCCCTTCACAAGCTTCACAGGGCAGTACAATATCTGCCATGAATTGCATTTCAATTTTAACCACACCTTCTCCTTGACACATCTCGCAACGTCCACCTTCTACATTGAACGAAAAGGCAGATGGTTTCAACCCATTTGCTTTAGCGGCAGGTAGGGAAGAATACAGACTCCGAATTTCATCCCATGCTTTCACATAAGTCACTGGATTGGAACGTGTGGACCGACCAATGGGATTTTGATCGACCATTTCAATTTGCTCTATCTGATCAATCGCTCCTTCTATTCCATCAAATAGACCCGTTTGTTCTCCAGTATAACTGCCGACCGCTTTTTGCAAGGCGGGATATAAAATGCGCTTCACTAAAGAAGTTTTTCCAGACCCTGAAACTCCCGAAACAACAGTAAAAACATGCAATGGAAATTCAACATTGATCCCTTTTAAATTATTTTCTCGTGCCCCAAGAATACGGATACATTCATTCCAAGTCCTTCTTTTGTTAGGAATCTCAATGGTTAAATCCTGACCTAAGTATTGACCAGTAAGGCTTTTTTTATCTTTTAAAATTTCAGAAAAAGTTCCTGCAAAAACCAGTTCACCCCCATAAATACCCGCTTCAGGACCAATATCGATCAAGAAGTCTGCCGCTTCCATCATCTCCTGCTCATGCTCTACTACAATGACCGTGTTTCCTGCATCACGAAGTGATTTTAGAACACCTATTAATTTCTGCGTGTCGCGAGGATGTAAACCAATACTGGGTTCATCCAGCACATAAATGGACCCTACTAAGGAACTTCCTAAGGATGTTGCTAAATTAATCCGTTGAGACTCTCCCCCCGATAGGGAATTACTGAGCCTATTTAAAGTCAAATAACTCAAACCAACATCGCATAGAAATTGTAACCTATTGATGATTTCGGCTAAGAGACGCTTGGCGACTAGGGCTTCATTGCTACTTAGTTCCAATTGCTGAAAGAGGGAAAGGCATTGATCCAAAGGTTTCAACACCAAGTCGGTTATCGATAGGCCACTGACTTTAACATAAGTAGCATCTTTACGCAATCGAGTACCTTTACAATCTGGACAATCTGTTTTACCACGGTAACGGGATAACATCACGCGGTATTGTATTTTATAAGTTTGTTCTTCTAATTCGGTGAAAAAATCATTGATCCCATTAAAATGTTGATTTCCTGTCCATAAAAGTTCCTGCTGCGCAGGCGTTAAATCGCTGTATGCACGGTGAATAGGAAAATCAAATTTTAGTGCTGTTCGAACTAATTTATCCAACCAAAGACCCATTTTTTCACCACGCCATGGCGCTATAGCTCCATCAAATACCGAGCGACTTTTATCGGGAATGACTAAGTCCGGGTCAATGCCAATAACTCGGCCATATCCTTCACAGCGTTTACAAGCACCATAGGGATTATTAAAAGAAAAAAAGTTTGGCGTAGGTTCTTCAAATACAATTCCATCCAATTCAAACTGATCGGAGAAATCAAATCGCTCCTCATTAGCTTCAACCGTACAAACGCCCTTACCTTCAAAATAAGCGGTTTGTGCCGAATCTGCCAATCGATTTACAGTATCTTCCTCCCGATCTAACACGATCCGATCGATGACAATAAAAATATCCCCCAGTTGAAGACTTTCATTTTCAATACTGCGGTCTTCTAATACTGTTTCAATCTTTTGGATTTTATCTTGGTATTTTATCCGAATAAAACCTTTCTGAAGCAATAGGGAAAGTTCTTCCTTCAATTTTCTATTGTTCGAAGGAATTAAAGGACTGTATATGGTAATGGTGGTCTCGTCAGGAAATGCCAACAAGCGATCTACAATCGAACTGACAGAATCCTTAGTGACTTCTTCACCAGTAATTGGGGAATAGGTTTTCCCAATTCTGGCAAATAATAATTTCAAGTAATCATAGATTTCTGTGGAGGTTCCTACGGTAGACCGTGGGTTGCTGGAGATAACCTTTTGTTCAATGGCGATAGCCGGAGCTATACCCTTGATATAATCTACATCAGGCTTATTCATCCGACCCATAAATTGACGGGCGTACGAGGATAGACTCTCTACATAGCGACGTTGTCCTTCGGCATATAGCGTATCAAAAGCTAAAGAGGATTTTCCTGAACCTGACATTCCAGTAACAACCACAAGCTTGTTTTTTGGAATATCAACATCAATATTCTTGAGGTTGTTTACTCGGGCTCCTTTAATCTGTATATGGGATTTGGGAGTAGGATTTGCATTTTTTTGCATAACCTCCAAAGGTAGGCAAATCTCTCGAAAAGAAATATCCAACTAAGGAATAAAATCCAGAGTCTTACAATATAGTTACAATACTTAACGAGGTAATTGTTCTGGCCTAGGCATTCGGTATTTGGTGGCAGTTACCGCTTCCAAAAATGCGGCTACTTGCCGAATCTCCTCGGCCGATAGGTCAAGCTTTTTCATTAGTGGATCTATCCGTGGATACATGGGATCTGCCTCCTGCGCGGCATTTTTGGGATTATTCATCGTCATCCCGCTATTGTATAAATTCAGAATACCGATCATGTTATCAAAAAGTCCATTATGCATCCATGGATTCGTATTCATCACATCGCGTAGGGAGGCTGTTCTAAATTTGCCTACATCCTTAGGATCCTTCGTAAATACAAATCGGCCCAAATCTTCGTATTTTCTTTTATAATAGGTTAATCCAATATTATGAAAACTTTCATCGGTTAAAAATTCACCGTGGTGACAATTCATACATCTGGCTTTGGTACGAAATAAATGTAAACCTGCAATTTCATCATTTGTTAAGGCAGTATATTTCCCATCTATAAACTCATCAAATCTGGAGCGTCTGCTCGTAATGGTTCGCTGAAAGGCCGCCAATGCCTGCATAACCTGAGGCATCGAAAAATCTTCATCTGGAAAAGCTTCCGCAAATAAGTCTCGATAACCAGCTATTGCTTTCAACTTTGGGATTAGTTTGGTCAAATCCATCGCCATTTCATTGTGCGCTTCAATAGGACTGATGGCTTGCTCTTCTAAGGTATGCGCACGGCCATCCCAAAACATGGTTTTTCGGGCATAAACATTCAATAATGATAGGGTATTTCTAGTGCCTACCAAATGATCGTGTCCGACAGGAACAGTAGAATGATCGGCAAAGGATGTTTGGGGATTATGACAGGAACTGCATGAAATTTGATTAGAGCCTGAAAGTATAGGGTCAAAAAACAAGATTTTACCTAATTTAACTTTCGGCTGCTCCATTAAAGCAAAGTAACTGGTATCGGTTTTTGGGAGTGCTTTAAATTCTTCCCATACTACTCCTGAATCAATAGTAGGCTTGGGCCATTCCTGAATCGGCTTACTGTATAAGGTACGTAAATCTTCAAATCCTTTATCACTTAAAAATGCAGTGCTCAAAATCGTGATGAGCAAGGCTACTCCTATGATGACTACTTTCTTCATTTCACTCTATTAAAATAACATCCCTAAACGAACAGCAAACCTTTCTTGCTGTATTTTGGATGCGGATAAAACCTGCCCAGCAATAAATGGTTTCCATTGACTGCTCATCTTCCAATCGTATCTTACCTCTCCTGCCATCGTAAACGGGGCCATGATGAGGTATTGATAATTTGTTTTTAACAGGTAATCTATTCCTGAATTTTCCTTAACTCCGTTAAAGGTAGATCGGTTATTCAAAACCTGCTGTTGTTGCAAAGTTAAGTTAAATCCTAATAATCCGTTTTTCAATTCGTAAAAATACTGAGATTGAAGTCCCAAACTTAAACGATCGACGGCTTGCTCACGAAATGGTGAAGCATATTGTTCTTTAAATTGCTGGTATATCGCATAAGGTTTAATAGCCCATTGTTCTTGACCAAGCAGTAATTCTAATCGATATCGAAAATTATAATACCGATACGTTGATTTTTCTGATATTTTGGAATAGCCATTGGAAACTCCATCATTGGCAAATAAAGATTCTTTTCCAATTTTGGTTTGCAAATCTAGACTTGCATGAACTCCATAATTCCAAGCGCCCGATTGATTTGTATAGCCCAATTTTGCGCCAAGCTGTTGATCGGTCCATTGATTCGCATCTAAGGGTGATCTAGGTAAAATGCGACTTGCTAATCCTTGTTTTAGGGAGGTTTCCATAAACAAGCCCTTCTCGTTTTTTGGTAAAAAAGAGAGCTTTCCCTCCAGCCCTACGTAATCATAATAAACTTTAGGATATGCCCCTGAAAAACCGGCCATCAATTCATTGTAAGCACCCAATCCATTTAAAAATTGGACGGAAGGTCTTCCTAATACATGGTTAAAACGTACGGCATTCTCTTGTTTATAATATTGCAATCCAATAGTTCCTGCCAATTGATAATTTTTCCAAAGTTGATACCCTACACTGGAATTCCAATGGATATGAGAAGAGACATTGTTTTGTCGGGGATCTATTCGTCGAAATGATTGTACCGCACGGTATGAAAATTCCGTACCGTAGACCCATTTACCTTGTTCTTTAGCTATTCCCCCTGAAAACTGATAGTTTTCTTGCCGCAGATCTCCTCCCACACTATCGGAAGTGAGGTAAGGATATAACAAATCGATATCCGAAGTTTCATTAAATTGTACGCGTTTAATCCTCAGGTTTTCATATTGCGCAGAACCCCACAAAGTCACATTTGGAAAGGGCTGTTTTAAGTAAGAATTGGTATGAATTCGAAAGCCATCTTCTCCAGACCCTTCTTGAAGATTATAATGCTCTTTTTTATCAGAGAAATACTGCAATTCAAGCGTTGTTGCGGAATGATGAAAACGGAAGGGTTGAAAAGCTGGATTCGAATAATAGGAATTACGAATCGCTTTGGAAAGGTCCGCCCGTTCTTTCACGGTGGCACGATGGGCAAAACCTAATGAATCTTGTGCTTGCAGGTTATGCAAACACAAGAACAAGAGCATACCAATGACTAACTGTTTAATCATATTATTTTTTCAACGATGGGCTTGATTCTGCTTGAAAATCCTCTGCCGAATTATTCGTGTCTTTTAATAAGTCTTTCCCGTCAATTGTTTTGCCTAAACTCTTACGTATTACCGATTTTCCGTATCGGTTTTGATCAGAGTTCGTTGTTCCGCAATACGTCCAGCCCATGTCTAAAGCTGCCGATGTGACTAACCATTCGTAGCCTTCGCTCACGGAAAGATTGACCGCATCTATGATATTGCTATTCGGGATTTTGTAGGCTTCTACAGATATTTCTCGTCCATTGGTCGCAATATAGGAAAGGGTATACGCATAATCCTTTTTATATGTTTCTACTGTAAGTCCTTGCGGAAGGCGAGCTAAAACATAACCTGTAAACCCACGATCATGCATTAATAAATTTCCAGCAACAGATATTGTATTAGGAACTGCAGGATTATCGACATTGATGTTGCTCAATAATTCTATCTCTACATCTGCTTGGGTGAGGTCCAAGGAGTTTGTGTTATTTTGCAAGTGATTAATCGCATTGTTTGCAATGATAAAATCTTCGCCTGGATAAACGGGGTAATCGTCTCCATCTCCGGGGATCATGATAATTTGCTGTGTGGTAAAGGCCTCATCCATTATCGCCGGTGTATATACCCGCATCGTGGTTGTTAAATAATAAGATTGAGCAATCAATAGCCCATCTGCATATAAAGTATCGTTGGAATTATTTTGCAATATGAAGTATTTATCTCCATGGTAAGCTTTATTCTCCGGAGTTCTATTTCCTGTGTAGAATATCTCTTTAAACACGAAATTGGCACTAGGATCGGATAAAAACAACTTCAGATCAATAGAAACTGTGTTTGCGTTCACAACAATAGCTTCCTTTCTAGCCGTAATACGCATTTTCTTTTCTTTTCCATTTTCTGAAACGAGTATGTCCCCTTCTAAACTAGCGGCATAAGTTCCAAAATTTACTTCGGTGCTAGCCGATTCTTTGCTGATGTCTACTGGTACCGTGTATACAGAACCTGAATTACTTTCTTTTAACGTAAGCTTTAAATTACTAACTGTAAATGTTGTAGGCAGATTTGACTTATCTAAGGCGATGGTTGCTTGAGATTTAGATTCTACAAAATCATCTTTCATACATGCAGAAAATGAAAATAGCATGGTCATAAAGAAGCAACATTGGATGAATAAATTAATTTTCATAGTGGTGCGTTGTTGAATTTATATTTTAATATTTATTTCCATACCGAAGTATGGTACATGGTTATTTTGACGATAGTATCTAAATCCATATTGCGTATAGTCTGGCCGATAAATAAACAGCTGATTGACGAACATGGCAATCATGATTTTATCTTTAATAGATTTCGTCGCTTTAAAATTAGCTTGCAAATTGATAGGCTCCGTATACCTAAGGAACAGGACATCATCTAGTTTTTGATCTAAATGCCTTAAATTGACATCATTTACATCACTGGGTAAATAAGGATGTAGTTGATTATCGATCGTATAATAGCCTGTAGGAAGGCTATTCCTAGGCAATTGTTGTCTGCTACTAAACCAGATATTCTGTATGGAAATGGATAACTTTAAGCCTAATTTTGGTAAATAGGAATCGGCCATTATATTGGTATTAAACATTTCCTGAAGGCTTCCATCGAGGTCATCATAGATGCCAACATATTGCCTCACTTTGCCGTTGGTCACTATAAGTTGACTAATCATTCGGGCAAGGGACTGTGCATCTTTTAATTCTTGTCTAAACCAAGCCCCATTAAGGGTAAATCGAGTGTTGATTCCTTTAATCCGTTGAGAAGAAAACTGGTATTCCAGACCTCGCTTATCGACAATGCTTCCATTGGCATTTTGACTATATACTCTAAATTCCTTTTCGTCTGTATACTTGAAATCCGAGATGGAAGGTTTACTAGTTAAGGTATTGGGGTCTACAGAGGATACGGTATATTTCCGAAATTCAAGGGCATCAAACTTCGTTTCTTGACGAAAACCTGAAGTCATTTGCTCGTTAAAATAGGTTAACGACAAGGTGTTTCCATTCAGCTCTAAGAAGCTAGAAATCTCCCATTTTTTGTTTTTAGCTATGGATAAATTAAAATTTGTTGGGTCTATACGATTGGTATTTACCCAGGCTAATCGATAATCGGGATTATTGTGATAATAACTTAATTCTACAATATCACGATATTCGACATTTGGAGATAACTGACTAATATTTGGAGCTAAGGATTGTTGACCAAAACCGACAGATATACTGGATTTCAAGGCATCAGTTCCTGTACCGATTTTTGGCAAATGAAGCCGACCATTCCATCGTGGGTCTATCGCAATCTGATTATTTAATTGATGCTCACGTGGCAGATTAGTTAAAGTAAATGCCCTAAGTCCTACACTATTTTCGAAAAGGAACTTTCCTAAAGGAATAAAAAATCGATCTTCAGCAAATACTGCGAGATTGCTCCTAGCTGGAATGTCATGGAATACTCTAGGCCTTGTTTGTACCCCAGTATTCATTGGGAAATCCAAATCATATTGAGATCCCTTGCCTATATTCTTCGCATATGTATATTCTAGCCCGGCTTTCAATTGATGTTTTACCAAAGCTTCTACCTGCCAGTTACTCAACAATTTCAATTGCCCTTGAATAGGCTTGTCATCCACTTTCAATTTGGAAACATAGGTAGGCGTAAAGAATTTAGCTTCCTGACTTCCGGAAATCATGGAATTGGCTAATACTTCTACAGCACTGATTTGTACCAGTTTTTCCATGTCTATGTAATTATCGGACATGGAAAAATTAGCGATCAGCTTTGCGCTTTTAAATTGCTTCTTAGGGTTAGTAGAAAATATCTCCAAGCTGTTTCCGAAGGAATATTGTCTTTTCCCTGCTTTATAAAAATCGGTTAAGAAGTAATCATTATCGGGATCAAAACGATCGTTGTCTATGGTTGTGCCGAGGTCAAGGGAATGCCCCCATAGTAAGCGATATTGAGGTAGAATCCAAGTTTTTTCCCCACGCACAGAGGCATTTACCCGCTTATAGGAAGTATACACATCTGTAGGATTGGAATTCGCATGTAGGTAACCTCCATCGATGTTTAATTTATAGTGATTGAATTCAAAACCTTTTCCAACACTGAATAACTTGCTAAACCCATCGGTTTTTACACGAGTAAACCAGGGCTCGTATCCTTTCTTCCGTTCTATTAATACAACGCCTGAAGTGATATCTCCATATTCTGCCGAAGGTACGCCTCGAATTATTTCAACTTGCTCAATGTTATCTGTGGAAATACTACGCATATCCACTCCTCTAGTTGTCATATCTCGCGAAGAGTTTGAATTGCCCGAAGACAAATAATCTTCTAGACTACTTAAGCCCGCTATGGAATTCATATTCATCCCATCCACTTGAAATAAGGTGCCCATGGAATGTGTTTGATAATTTGCATTGCTGGAAGAGAAACCTCTTAAGGTAATAGGATTTCCTTTTATTAAATCAGGAGTTGCTGCTCTTCCGCCGGGTAATAATTCGAGGATATCCGAAAAACTTGAAGGCTGCAAATGTTGCATAGCTTCTTTACTGATAATGGAACTGGTACTTATATTACGAGATTCCTTCGCCGTCACGAAAACTTCATCGATATTAATTTCTTGGGATTGGAAAACAACCTCAGTAATTCGGTTATCATCTAGTTTGTAGGTGCGTAGAATTGGTTTAAAACCAATATGAGAAAATCGAACTTCATAGGTTCCTGCTGTCAAATTGGAAAACATGAAATACCCAAACTCATCACTAGTTAATGCGGTAATATTTGTCTTTAAGATTTCAACGCTAACATTCGACAAAGGCTTTCCTTCAGCATTTTTAATCTTACCTGAAAGAGAAAACTGCTGAGCAAATGAAATAAACGGTAGGAGAACCGATATGCAAATGAAATAAATGCTTTTTAACATGAAGTTATTAAGACTAATTCTAAACAGTGCAAAATAACGCAAAAAAACATTTAGTTGAACAACATTTTTCAAAAAATTTATACCTCGTCCTTACTAATCGCTAGAAATAAGGTACTGCTATATTAAATCAATCTTATGGACTGTCGCTATAATCAGGAAATCTAATTTATTCCTCCTCTTCAGAGGCCTTATCCTTTTGTGCAGATAGTTTTTGAAGTAATTGGTTGACATCCTCTTCCGAGGATGATAATTTTGCTTTACAAATCTCTAGTAAATCACTTGCTCTTTTAATTTTAACACTTAGCTCATCTACCGGGATTTCTCCAGATTCAATTTCTGAAACAATGCCTTGCAATTCTTCAAATGCATCTTGATAGGTATATTGATTACTCATTTTTTAGGTGCTTTATTTAATACTTTGGCTGTTATGAACCCATCGACTAATTCGATATCAACTTCTTGATCCACTGCTACTTGACTTAACTTCTGAATGGAACTATTATTGATTCGCATAATACTAAAACCTCTAGTTAGAATATGTATTGGATTTAATAAATCCAGCAGTCGTTCTAATTGCAATAGCTGGGTATGCTGTTGTTTAAAAAACATCTTTGCATAACTATTGATTTCCATTGTTGTATTTTTCAAATTTACTTGCTCCCTTAAAAGAATGGACTTAGCGTTCCAAGAAATCGTGGATACCGATTGATTTAATTTTTGATACTCATGCTCAAATAATTTCTTTGAAGCCCGTTGAATTTTATCAATGGCTAAGTCAACAGGAATTGCAAAATTGTGGAACTTTTGCAACATAAAATCAGCCAATTCACTCGGTGTGATTGCGTTTTTGTAGGCCACCATTTCCGAAACCGTTTCATTTGTAGAATGCCCTATTCCTGTCAGAACCGGAATTGGAAAAATAGCTATGGTCTTTGCCAACAGGTAATTGTTGTACGAAGTTAGGCCTACATCACCACCGCCTCCACGAATGATTGCCACACAATCAAACTGTTCAATTTGATGGGCAATCACTTCCAATTGCTTGATAATGGATGCCACAGATTTATCTCCCTGCAAGAGTGCTGGAAATAGTGTAAATTCTATCGTATATCCCCAAGGATTCCCTTGAATTATTTTAAAGAAATCGGACAATCCCTTACTAGTCTCTACAGATATGACTGCCAATCGCTTAGGTATTAAAGGAAAGGGTAGTGATCGATTGGCATCATATAAACCTTCCTTCTTCAAGGCAAGGATGCTCGCACGTTTTTCTTTTTCCAATTCTCCTAACACGAATGTCGGATCAATATCAACGATTTTTAAACTAAACCCATACAGGGGATCGTAAGAAACAGCCGCTTGAAATAAAATAGTAATACCATCTCGAAGAGGTTCTCCGAGAACCTCCATAAACTGCCGATTGATGCGTTGATAATCCATCTTCCAAAGAATAGAGCGCATCTCCGCCACAATTTTACCATCCTTTTTTTCAAGTAATTCGGGATAACAATGCCCTGAATGGCTATAATGGTTTAACTTATTCATTTCAGCCTTTATCCAATACAAACTCTTATAGCGCTCAGCAATAGTCTTTTGAATACTTCGAGAAACTTCAAGTAGCGTAAAAACAGTTTTATTTTCTACGGATTCGGGCATATGTTCAAATATAAAGAATTATTCAGGTTTAGGAATGCGGTTTTATGCGCTTTTTACTACATTTACACTAAATAAACCCAATACCATGATTCGCATAAAAAACCTGTTGTCGATCGCTCTGCTATTTGTTGCTATTTATAGCCATGCTCAATATAAACAACTTGTACCCAATACGACACAGCTGCTGCACAATAAACAACAAATCATCCCATTTCAGCGGTTAGATCAATATCGTATGGCCGTGGTCACTTCAAATAATGATGATTATAAACCATTTATCGAACAGTTAAAGCGGTATGCGGATGTAGAAGTTGTCGATTTCAACAATTATGATGAGAAAACAAAATATTATAATACGATTATAGTCGCTGGCAATGTTCAAGACTTCAGACCTGATTTTTTGGCTATGATTCTACAATCGGCTACGAACAAAAAAGAAGTTATTTTTTGCCGATTTGGAAGCAATCAAAACCTCAACAGCGTCCTGTTGAATGATGCCAACCTAAGCCGTTTTGCCAGTTTAGCATGGAACCCAGAAACCAGCGTTGAGGCTCAGCAATATACTGCCATGTCTTTATTTGGCGGCTTAGCCATCACCGAAGGCCCAAACAAAACAGAACAAACGAGGCTACAGTATACCGAAGGAAAACAATCCGGACTCAACATTGCAAAAATGACACGTGAAATCGATGCCATTGCTAATGATGCTATAGCGCAACATGCCGCGCCCGGAATGATGGTCATGGCGGTTAAAAATGGCCAAGTCATTTTTGAAAAAGCTTACGGATACCACAGCTATGATAAATCCCAAGCCAATCAACTAAATGATATTTATGATTTGGCATCCATCAGTAAAATCATGGGAACTACACCAGTGGTCATGAATTTACAAGAAAAAGGAATCATTAACTTAGATAGTACCATGGGCTACTATTTATGGCAAGCCAAGCAAACCAACAAGGCAAATATTACCCTGCGTACCGTTTTGCTTCATGAAGCTGGCTTTACTCCATTTATTCCATTTTACAAGAACTTAAAACCTGGGGATGTACAACATACAGCCTCTGAAAGCCATCAAGTACAAGTGGCAGACGGAGCATATCTCCGAAACAATTATTACCAAGAGGTAATGTGGCCCCAGATGTTAAAATCACCGGTTAAACCTATAGGCAATTACGTATATTCGGACATTTCCATGTATGTCATGAAAGAAGTTTCAGAACATGAAACCTCAACGCCTATGCAAGATTATGTTCAAGAAATCTTATTTCAGCCTATTGGCATGAAGACCGCAGGCTATTTACCTAGATTACGTTTTCCAAAAAATAGCATCGTCCCAACACAGCAAGATACTGCCTTCCGTAAAACCTTATTACAAGGATTTGTTCATGATGAAGGCGCTGCAATGGCAGGTGGTGTTGCGGGGCATGCCGGGCTATTTTCTTCTGCCAACGATTTGGCCATTTATGGACAATTATTATTAAATCGAGGAATATATGGAGGGGTTCGTTATTTCAAACCAGAAACCATCGATTTATTTACCTCTAAGCAATCTGCTACTAGCCGTCGAGGCTTGGGATTTGACCGCTTTGATCCAAAACCGAATGCAAATTATCCTTCCAAATTAGCCAATGAGTCTGTATACGGACATACGGGATACACTGGAACCAATATCTGGATAGACCCTAAAAATCAGTTTATTTTTATCTTTTTGTCCAATCGGGTACACCCACAGGTATCGACCAAGATTTACGATTTGAATGTGCGTAGTCGAATTCACGATGTGATTTATCAAACCATTAATGAAGCTAACTAATGAAAAATATCTTCCTATCGGTAAGTTTTCTGCTATTCATAGGTACAGCAATGGCTCAAGACTACAAAAAATTACACAAGCAAATTTTAGTCGTCGATGGGCACAATGATGTCATCATTGAGAGCATTCTTCCTGGCAAAAACATTTCCAAGCGATTAAAAACAGGACATACAGATATCCCACGATTACTAGAAGGGGGAGTTGATGTACAAGTTTTTGCAGTATGGTCCGATGACAAGAAGTGGAAAACGAATGCATTCCATCATGCTAACACACAAATTGATGCCTTGGAAAAACAATTTATTGGTCAAGAAGACAAAATTGAGTTAGCCAGAAACAGTGCCGATATTGAACGGATTACCTCAACAGGTAGAATTGCGGCATTAATAGGTATAGAGGGTGGAAATATGATTGAAGGAAAGATAGAGAACCTCGAGAAACTATATGAACGAGGAGCGCGCTACTTGACCTTAACCTGGAATTATAACCTACCTTGGGCTACCGCAGCCGCTGAAGAAGTCAAAACCAAAAATAATCAAGGAAAAGGTCTCACAGCACATGGAAAAGCCATCATAAAACGCATGAATGAGCTAGGAATGATGATAGATCTTTCCCATGCAGGAGAACAAACCTTTTACGATGTTTTGCAGGTGAGCAGTAAACCTGTAATCGTATCACACAGTAATGCTGCAGCACTTACTCCCCATTACCGGAACCTCAAAGACGAGCAATTGATCGCTTTAAAAGAAAATGGAGGCGTGGTAGGGGTCAACTTTTATTCCGAATTCTTAGATAGTAATTACAGCGCTAGAGTAAAGAACTTATATCGAAAGAACCATCCAGTGGATAGTGTTAATAGGAAATATAGCATCGGAAAAATGTATAGCTTACTCAGCAAAAAACAAAAACATCTGGCGAATACAGCACTGGAAAACCTTTTAAAACATATAGATCACCTTATCAAGTTTGCAGGGGTCGATCATGTAGCGATAGGATCAGACTTCGATGGCATAGAATCCCCTCCCCAAGAACTAGAAGATGTCTCTAAATTTCCCGTTTTGACCAAAGCCCTATTAGACCGGGGTTACAGTCCAGAAGATATTGCGAAGATTATGGGATTGAATTTTTTAAGAGTACTAAAAGAAAACGAACAATAGCTATTTCGCACTAAAACGTCGCACTTCCAAGGTTTTTGTTTTCACCTTCAACGTAAAAGTAGGAAGCGATAAACTACGCTCAATATGCACAATCCCTTGCTGTGGTTTACCCTCCCAATACACGTTTGGAGGCAATGATGTTTCGTCAATATAAAAACGATAATTACCGATTGGTAAATTAAATTGAAACGTTCCATCCTTATCTGCAACATTAGAAAATGTTTTCCCATTTTCATGCTCGGCAATAACTAGGTAATTATTCCATTTGCTATCTACTTCTAAGCTTATTCCTGGGTTAACCGTCATTTCTAACTTCCCCTTTACAGTTCCTCCTTTTTGCAAAGGAAGGTTCAACAGCCTTTTTTTACTATTTATTTCCACATGATTTGCAATAGCCATGTATTGATCCTTACGAGGCACAAAAATACTATACTCCGCATAAGGCAGCTTATTAAATGAAGCCTTTCCATCCTTATCCGTAATTAACAGGTAATTGTTTACGCTAAAACTTATGTTTTCTGCTAGCTCATCACCTTCGTCAAAGATTTCGTTGTTATTTTGATCATAAAAACAAAACACGTTTAAGTCACCACTAAGCTGCTTAATACTAGGCTTTTTCGGATTAGGCAATGCTTGCCTTACCCCTACACGAAAACTAGCATACTGGAACTGGTTTTTACGATAAGAATTGATATTATAAACACCTTGAACTGTCAATTCGGTATGTTTGAACACCTTATAATTTAAATCTATAGATTGATGAATTGATTTCCCAAAATTAAAATTGTAATTAAAGTTGCTAGAAGTTCTCCAATTCAACTTTTGAGCATTCACAATTCCTGAATAATTTACACCAGCAAATAATCTTTTTTGAAAAGTTGCTCCAAACATATTGCTGCTTAACAAATCATAAATACTCATAGGTCCATCTTGATATGAACCAGTAAATTGTAAATTCTTAAATGAATAAGACAAATTTGAAAGCCAGGCATACTTATTACCTGTAGACTGATCATTAAGGTAATAGGCAGATTCCATCATCAGGTTGAATTGATGTTTCATATCCATACTTCTCCAATTTGATTGAGCAACCATTCGCCATGAATTAGTATTTATAAACTGATTAGCCCGTAACGAATTATATTGACCGAACTCATTTTTATAACTAGGGACCAGGCTAACACTAAACCTTTTATTCAACAGGGTATTAAATGTCATATCGATGATAGAACTCGTATTAGATAGGTTTAAAAACTGCGCAGTAAAATAATGCGGATTATATTTTAAAAGTGCATAACCTAGGCTAAATGACGATTGCCCAAAACGCTTGATTACACGTTCATTTAATCGTAGCATTCCTTTTCTATTTCCTGTATAATAGGGATTACTGTAAAAGTTATCACTGACGATCATCCAATCTTTAAACCGCTTCTCCAATTTAACACCTACTGCCGCAGCAGGGTAATAGTCATTTAATAAGGAAGAACTGCCGAGATAATGTTGCAAGCCTACAGCTGCAGAACCATATATTTTTAACGAATCAGTCGTTTTGTTTCTAAGAATATCAAAACTATTGCTCCACAAAAAATTACGAGTGCTATCCAAGTAATTTCTATCAAAAATGAATTGCCCATCATACCTATTCCGCTGTTTCTCCTCATCCAGTACATTCCAACGCAGATAAGTAGCATACCCATTCGTACTATTTCCAGTTAAATTTAGCAAGTCGTAACTACGCTGAACCAATCCCACAGCAAAAGACTGCTGATTATCATGCCCTTGCATCGTATAAGCAATCCCTCTACCATAAACTGATGCTTCTAAAGATTCTTGAATATTTCCTATCAACAACTCATGCGGGCCTTTATTCAAATTGATATAACTGTTATAAGACAAGGGCGCTTGATCTTGGAATTTAGTTAAATTCAATTGATAATTCATCTGCATGCTTGCCAAATCATATTCACCTGCCGATCGAAAAATGTAACTCTGTTGTTCATTTAAAATATTATCCATTTGCAATTGGATAAAATTATTTTTGAATACATGCTGTTGGTTATGTAAACTCCATAAATCATTATAATTTCTTGAAGAAACGATGTTTGAAAAATCAATGTTCATCGTAGAAAAAACATCGTTATTTTCATACAAACCTGTTACTTGAACAGCATATTGTTGCCTATTCAACATAAACTTTTCCACTTGGAAAGAAAAATTAACCAAGGAATCATGTCCCGCCAATAGGATCGATTCAAAAGCATGAAATTTAACATCCCCCACTCGATCTGCCGATGAAAATATAAGTTTTACACGCTCATCCGTAGTTCCATTATTTAATATTCTAATAGCTAATCGGATGGAATCCCCAACTTGCTTAAGGTATTGAAAATGACTTTCATTACTTAAATTAACGGACCTTCTCGGAGGAACAATCAATTGAATAGCCTGTGTAGAAATGAGGGTTTTAGAAGCGTCAAACATGGCTATTTTTATTACAGCATCTTTGAGTGAAGCGATATTTTCTCCACGAAACTTTATCGATAAAAACTTCTTCTTTTTAGGCTTTATTTGGTATTGAATTTTGGATGAACCAATAATTTCTAAGCCCAAAGGAACTTCTATTCGGAGCTCCCCTTCCATAGAAACATCCGAGTGGTTATTCAATTGCAATTCTAAGGTATTTAAGCCCATATTAACTTCTAACTTTTCGATCGTTAGCAATTCAATAGCATCTTCCGGTAGCTTTGCGACACTAGTCTGCAGGCCTAACAAATAAAAACTTGTAAGCCATACAAAAAATCGTATCGCAGCAAAGACATTCAAAATTTATTGAGGTAATAAGATATACATTAATGAAACCGAATAGGTACCCGTGGAAGCCGTATTGATTTCGTTAGCACCAAGTTTTGCCCAATAAGCGAGGGTATATTTCCGTTCTATATTTTTATTGCTGGAAGTTCCTCGCACCAGCGTTTGTTCATTATTCGCAAGGGTAATCTGGGGGTTAAAATTCCCTAGTGCGGAGGTACTTGGCACAAGCTGAATCTTTAATATAGACAAGGGTAACGTGCCTCCACTCGTTTTGTTGAACTCTGCCTCTACAGATTTCACTTTTATTTCATAGTCCGTCATGGCATGAACGCTTACCGCATCATTCAACTGCATGGAAATACCATTTCTATAATTTTCAGCATCTTGAAATTGCATAGTCACCTGTTGTGCTGCTGGCATAATCGATATCTGATAATCAGGCGCTACCCCTACCAAATGTCCATCCGTTAAATTTCGAGCAATTTGAAAATCATAATCCTTCGTAAAGCTCTTGATTAACTGTCCAGAACTATGATACAGACTGTATAAAATACTAATCTTGTAAACGATTGCTTGATAACTATCACTACTCAAAAAATCATTCAAATAGAGTCCTTCCTCGACTTGAAACTTCGATTGAATAATATTCTGAACATAATAATTCTGTGCACTTTGCAATGGCTGTTGAGCATTTTGAATCAAAAATACCTCCGCATTGGATAAGGTGAATATCCCCCTAGATGCAGCGATACCATCTAGACTAAAAGAAACATTCGACTGCCTACTAAAAGCATTGGTCAAACGCATACTAATTTTATTCGCAGGAAAATCCGTATGACTCACATTCGGACCGCCAGATACGGGAGAGATACTACCGATAACTCGTGCCGATAATGACCAATTGGAATAATTGATGTTTTGCCCATTCATGTTAAACTGAAAACTATTGAAGTCATCCGTTGTTTCCTTACCCAAATAAGATGTTAACCCGATATACGTATTGGAATACACCGAAAAATCCAATTGTGCTTGGGTTGTTTGTATCGAAACAGCAATCAATAATAAGCCGGTGATCAGTAGTTTAAGATTTAGGGTCATGATCAAATTCGAGCTCAGCAATTTTTACAGATTCTTGCTCCCCATATAAAAATATAACGGAGGCAAGGTACTTTCCTGAAACTAGACCTTGCTGAATTGGTATATATTGCTTTCGAAGATCTCCAGGTAAGCAATAGAATCCCACATCAGCACTGGTCGTTTTTTCCCCGGTTTCCTGATTCACAAACTCCGTTCTAATTTTACCTTCCATCCACACATTCCCAGAAATTTTATAATCTACTTCCAACACGTTATGAACACTATCCATTGCTTTGTAGGATAAATCCGTAATTTCTAAATCCTGTTGTATTCTACCACTAAAACGATGGTAAATTTTTATTCCAGACCGCACAGATAAACGAATATTAGCCCCTTGCTGATTAACACCTGGTCTTGGGTTCGTTTGTGTAATAAATAACATAGTCGTATGTACAGGTATAGTATCTGAAGCATTCAAATTCGAGGGCACCCGGAGGTTGACCAGGAGTCGTTTAGATTCTTTTGGTTTTAAGGAAAAAAAGGGCTCCGATACCGAAATCCAATTGGCACAGCTCGTTTCTAAGGTTCCTTTTTTAAACAATAAGTTTTCACCATATTCAGAATAAGACCAATCTTCAAAAGAAACCGCAAGTTCCAAAGGGTATTCCTTGCTTGGATTAACGACATCAATATACTGGGTTTGATCTTGCCCCGACTCGACTACAAAATAGACCCTCGGTGGACCTGCAGTTAGGCTTGTTTGTGCATGCGCCGCTAAACTGCAAAATGAAAGAAAGAGGAGAATTACACGGATTGATTTCATACCTGTGATTTACGAGAGCTAAAAAAAGCAAGGCCCAAAGGATAGGACACTTGCTTTCATATAGGTCAGGTTAAAATTAGTTGGCTGCTATAGTATAAATTACATCGACCGAATAATTTGCTTGACTATTACTAGCAAATAATTTCCCCAACATAGTTTGAGATGTGATTGCCTTACCGATATATTTTACGGCCAAGCTGCGGTCGATGATTGAACTTACTGGAGTTGCACCATCAAAACGATAATTTAATGGGGTTCCATTACCAGAAAGATTATCCACTTTAATGTCCAAGATATCGGCAATGTTTATAGGCTCTGTACCTGCATTTGTACCAGGAATGAAAGTCGTTGTTGCATTTCCACTTGATTTAAAAGTTGCGGAAATATTGAATCCTGAACCAACGGAAGAAACTAACAATTGATTTAATACTGTCTGCTCCACTCCATTTCTATAATCTTCAGCATTCGAATATCTTAGCGTAACTTGATCCCCGTAATTTCCATTTGGGGTAGCTCCAGATCCAATCGTGATGGACTGAAAGGGATTTAATTCCAAATTAACTTTTACTTTTACTTCGTTGTTTACATTTTGTGCATGCGCATAAACTAATGTAGCTATCCCTACAACTAACGTTAATACTAGTTTTTTCATTTTTTTATTTTTTGATCTTAGTTTGGTTAAAAAATCTTGGTTTGTTATGATTCATTAAACGATTACATTAAGCGCATCCGTGATTTAAAATGTCACTTTTGCTTCGGTATTATGTTAAAGGTTATTATGAATTTTCTCGAATGCGGAATACAAACCATGGCTCGCTCTTCAATTAATTATAATTTACTTTAAAAAACTACTTCAACAATTTAGCGTAGCATAAATTCATTTTAGATACAATAATTTAATATTAGCTAATTAAATAATCGACAGCTTCGAATAATTGTTGTAACATAAACTCTACGACAAAATTATATTTCCAAGCATTTCAAAAAAAGAGACCCCAGGGTTCTATTTCATCAAAAAGGGAGAAAAACAGGGTTTAAGATGTAAAATCAGCTTAAAATAGTGCATTTTTGTTTAGTTTATGAAAAGCAGGATTCTTAACGTATTTCTTCTAATAGTTTACTTTAGCATTGGGCATGTTCTTTTGGCTAAGGAGTTGCCTTTGGGCAATAGTCAACTGGAAAGCTTGAAGTTAGCTCCTTACATGAGTTTACTTAAAGAAGAACTCGCTGGAGAAAATCCAATCTTTTACTTTGAAAACGCGGAATTATTTTCTACGCAAGAATTAACCGATCATTTACCTTCCGATCAAATTTATTGGTTGCGCAGCGAGATAAAAACGGCTAAAGATTTAAAATTCAGATTCTATGCGATCCAATTTCAATTTTTAACCAATGTTGACCTCTACATTTATAAAAACGATAAACTTATTGCCCATAAAAAAGCAGGAGCATTTGTAGAGCTAAATGAAATAGACCCATTAGATAGTCGGTTTCAATTTAATTTCGAATTAGACCCTAACTCCAATTATACCTTGCTTTTCAGAGTACATCATAAAAAAGAGTTTAGCCCGATCTTAAACTTTGTGATAGAGAATGTACATTACAATAGTCAATTGCATGAACCCAAAGGATTACTAAATGCATTTTTATTTGGTGCGGTTGTCATACTCATGGTCTATATCGCCTTATCTTGGTTGGTTACCCGATACCGCTCTTACATATGGATTTTTATCTTTCTGCTTTCCATAGAGTTCTATGTATTGACCTTACAGCATGAATTTACCGATATCCTCTTCGGCAATAATCCAAAACTAGCTTGGGCACTCGGCCTAGTCTTTTTACGTATGGGAACAATCAGTTTCTATTTCTTCATGTTTGAATTTCTTCAACTCAAAAAAATTAGCAAAAGGCTTTACAATATCGCTTGCCTCATCATCGTCATTGTGGGTATATTGATGTTTGTTTCCTTTATTGACAGTTACTATATTTCTAAATATTACCAAATCGGCAATTTCAATTATGCTATGGGTTTGGTCAATACGGCTTTTCTCATTATCACCTTTTCCCTAATCTGGAAAAAAATAGATGCTGCACAAAAACTATTAGTCTTAGGAATTCTCTGGTTTGCCATCGGTCTCTTTGTTTTAATAATTGGCGTGTTCTTAATTCAAGAAAATATGCTCGCTCTTGTGCCAGCTGTGGCACAGATTACGATAATATTGATCTGTGTAGGCTTTTTAGTCGGCATTCGCCTTCGATTAAAAAAGATGGAGGAGGAACGCATTGTATTACTCGAAGAAAATAACAGGATTCAAAAAATCCATACCCTAGAGATTGAAAACAAAGTCATAGAACGTACCTCGGAACTCATGGAGGTAAATCGCGAACTCCAATTAAAACAAGAAGAGCTGCTCGAGAAAAACGACTATATTGGCACCTTGATCGATGAAATTAACCATCGTGTCAAAAACAATTTACAACTACTATATGGCTTAAGCAGTCTACAACCAATAGGTAAGGATCAAAAATTGCATCCAGAACCTGCTGCTATTAAGGAAATGCGCGGTAGAATAAAGGCGATGATGTTGGTCAACCACCTTTTGACGAGCAATAAGGGAGAAGCCTTACAGCTTATGGATCTCATCAGCGAAAGCACGACCTATCTTCAGCAGCTATATGATCCACGTTTTAAGGTCAACATCCGGTTGGAGTTGCCTAGTAAGTGCTGGATTCCTGCGAAAATATCACTGCCTTTAAGTTTGATCTTTACCGAAATCATGACCAACTCTTTTAAATATGCATTTCCAGAATCCTTTGAGGAAAAGCCAAAGATTACTATTAAATGCACTGAAAATGAAGGGATCTTAAATTTTCAATTCAAAGATAATGGCGTCGGAACAGAACAAGTGAGCAATGGTCACTCCATCGGACTTTCACTCATTACGGACCTATGTAGGCAAATCAAAGGAAAACTTTCTATACAGACCAAAGGAGGTTTTCAATATGACATTCAATTCCCAATAAAACATGGATATTCGAGTACTAATTATTGAAGATGAAATGATCATCGCTCGGTTTATTGAGCAAATTTTACAAAACTTATATGAGGATTTAAACATTCATATCGCACTTTCTGTGGAAGAGGTAGAAAGCATATTTTCCGAGTTTAAACCTCAATTGGTTTTGTGTGATATCGAGCTTCATGATGTAAAAGATGGCATTGAGCTTATGGAAGCCTATAAAAAGAATCATGCCTTTGAATTAATATTCATTACCTCCTACCAATCTATGAATGTGATGAATCGAGCATTCACCGTTCATCCAGAAAATTACATCATCAAACCCCTAGATGAAAGCAGAATTTATGCAGGTTGCAATGCCAGCATGCAACGTTTGTTAAAAGCAATCAATAAGGATTTTTGTGCGCATTCTTTAGAAGGTTTAACGTCCTCAGAAATTGAAATTCTAGGATTAATTGTTCAGAGATTAACCACCAAACAAATTGCCGATAAACTTTTTTTGAGTCCTTATACCGTCAAAAATAGCAGGCACCGCATTTGTCGCAAACTCAATTTAGCGGAAGAAAACAATGCGCTACTTGCCTGGGCACTAAACAATCAACATCTTTTGTAGCATAGAGGCATTAGGTAGGAGATTTCAGACTTCCTGTGGCTTGACTGAAAAACCTATCCCTAACCCACACCTATCCCCTCGCATCATCATTAGATTTATTTTTCTCCTCAATCCATTGAGACATATATTTTGTGGCTAAGAATTGATTGGACCACAATATTTGGCCAGTAAAATTTAGATTTCGATGGGCTCCCAATTCCTGCCTTACAGCATCCAATTGATCGATAAACGCGCTACCCCAATCGTCATGAAGAAGGTCCATTAATAGCTTCTTCCCTAGGGTGACCTGCTCATTCCAAACGACAGGTTCTAGGTAAAGCTCGCAGGCTTTTTCGACAATCTCCTCCTCATTTTCCACAATAAACCCTTGCCATTCGGCCCGATTATTTAGCATTCCTTCAGCACCTATTTTGCTCGTTACAGAAGGTGTTTGTGCATACAGGGCATCAATAAACTTCCCCTTCAATCCAGCGCCAAAAGGAATCGGCGCCAATAATACCCTATATTTGGATAAAGTTTCCACCGCATGTTCTGCGCGACCCTTAATTATAAATCCTTCATTCGGTTTATTCAGCTCCCAAACTTTCTGACTTGGATAGGCTCCATAAATATGTACTTCTGCCTTCGGAATCTGTTGCCTAATCTTAGGCCAAAGGCGCTTAATTTCTAATACTGTGCGCCAATTAGGCTCATGCAAGAAGTTACCTATAAAGACAAAATCCTTTCTATCTTCAAAATCTAGAAAATTCGAATATAAATTATCCTTTGACACATGAAAACTCAATAAGGTTAAAATATGCGCTGGAATATGAAACTGCTTAGTTAGTATTTCCCATTCTACTTGAGAAATTATGAGCGAGAGATCTGAACGATAAATGGCTGCCAGTTCACGCTTTGCCATAGCTGAATAATACAACTCATCCTTCCATGGTCCTTGCTTTTTAAAGGCTTCCTGTCTTGCCTGCCTAACAAAATGCAGGTCTTCTGTATCTAAAACTCGGATCGCATTCGGACAAACTTGAGCCACTCGCCAACTGTATTGCTCTTCAATCATAAAACGATCAAACAGCACGACTTCTGGCATCAAATCTTCCAGATACGAATCAAAAGAACTATCGTTTAATTGAATTTGTACTTCTTGGATTCCCATCCCTTGCAAATCAACTGAGTAAGCCGATTTACTAGCTGCAGAAGCAAATGAAATGAGGTAGCCCTCCTCTTTAAAAAGAGCAAGGAGTTGCAACATACGCCAGCCAGCAGCTGATGAGCTTGGCTCTGGCCAAACTAAACCTATCACAAGTAAATGCTTTCCCATGCTACAAAAGTGCACAATTTAACTATATTCCATCACATGCTTTTGATTTGTTACCTTTGTATAAAATTCATTGATTAACTATGTTAGGTTTAAAATTATTAACAGATCCCCGTTGGGCAAATATTGCAGAATCAAATTTAGAAGAGATTTTAACAGACCATGCTTGGTGTGAACAAAAAGCAGCATCTAATGCGATTTCGTTGATTACTCAAAATTCAGAACATGAAGATTTAGTACATGAACTTACTGCCATAGCCATTGAGGAAATGGAACATTTTAAAATGGTCATTGATATTATTCAACAACGTGGATATACTCTTGGACGTGAGCGAAAGGATGACTATGTAGGCCAATTAATGAAATTTTCCAAAAAAGACGGCTCTAGAAACCAAGCATTTATTGATCGTCTATTATTTGCCGCGATGATCGAAGCGAGAAGTTGTGAACGATTTCGTGTTCTTTCGCAAAATATAAAAGACGACACATTGGCTCAATTTTATCATGATCTCATGGTATCAGAAGCCAATCATTATACAACCTTCCTAAACTTCGCTCGTAAATTTGCACAAGATGTGGATGTGGACAAACGATGGAAAGAATGGTTAGCCTTCGAGGGAGAACTTATTCAGTCCTATGGAAATAAAGAATATATTCACGGATAAGGACATTCTTATCATACATCAATAAATGAGTAATTCTTCCAACTTACCTTTGTGCTAAATAAAAAAGGAAATATTATGATGGAATTAGGTATAGGAATGTTTGGAGATTTACAAATTGATCCTCAAACTGGTAAAATTCAATCCAATCAACAACGCATCCAAGAGATCATCGAAGAGATTAAATTGATGGATGAAGTTGGGGTTGATTTCTTTGGAATGGGCGAGCATCATCGCGAAGATTATGCGGTTGCATCCCCAGAAATTATCTTAGCCGCTGCTGCAACAGTAACCAAACGTATTAAATTAGGAAGTGCTGTTTCTGTATTGAGTTCAGCAGATCCCGTAAAACTATATCAAGATTTCGCTACGGTAGATTTGTTGTCCAATGGTCGTGCAGAAATCATGGCTGGACGTGGTTCATTTATTGAATCATTCCCATTATTTGGCTACGATTTAAAAGATTATAGCACTTTGTTTGAAGAAAAATTAGATTTATTAATCCGATTAAATACGGCAACCACTGTTAACTGGACAGGAAAACACCGGGCTAGTTTAATCAATCAAAACATATATCCTCGCCCTGAATCGGGCAGCATGCCTATTTGGATTGCGGTAGGTGGTACCACAGAATCCGTTATACGTGCAGGAAAATTGGGTCTTCCAGTGATGTTTGCTATTATCGGTGGATCCCCAATAAACTTTAAACCTTTGTTTGAAGTATATGAGCAAGCCTATACCGATCATGGGCACGATTTGAGTAAATTTCAAGTGGGTGTACACATGCATTCCTTCTTTGGTCAGAATAGCAAAGAAATTGCAGATTGGTATTATCCATTTTACTCCAACCAAATGAATCGTATTGGAGCATCAAGAGGATGGCCTCCATACCAACGCACACAATATGATTATGGCCAATCTAGACATGGGCATTTAGTCATTGGGGATGTCAATGAATCGGTAGACAAAATCTTGCAAATACAAGAAACATTTGGTTTAACCCGTTTCTCCGCTCATATGGACGTTGGAAGTCCTGACCACAGCAAAATGATGAAAGCCATCGAGCTTTATGGCAATGAAATCATTCCACAAGTGAAAAAAGCATTACAAAAATAAAAAAGGGACTTAAGTCCCTTTTTTATTGCACTAAATTTCCAAAAACAAAAGTAGTCCAACCCTTATGGAATTATTAAGATTCAAGCATCATGCAATAAATTGATATCATATGAAAAGAAGATCCATCCTTTATGCTTTATTACTTTTGTCGTTAGTTTCTTGCAGTTCATCAAATACCTCCAAAGACTCCAACGCTTTATCAGCAGAACAAGCTGCCGATGCAGCATCTCCAGTTCATCTGAATGACTATTCGGAATCATCGGCGCAAGAGACCAAAACTGCGGCTCAGGAAGCCCCACAACCACAACAGAACCCATTAAAAATTATTAAACAAGGGAACTTATCCATCGAGTCTAAAGACATCAAAAAAAGTAAGCATGCCCTCGACAAAACCGTTCAAGAATATCAAGCCTATTATCAGGAAGAGTCTTCTAGTAATCATGAAGGCTTTACCTCTTATCAGCTGACGATCAGAATTCCGTCCAATAAATTTGAACCATTTATTAAGCAACTCGAACAATGGACTGACAAACTCACCGAAAAAAGTATTCGAGCAGAAGATGTTTCTATTCAATATTACGATGTGGAATCCCGACTAGCGAGTAAACGCGCATACTTGACGCGCTATCAGCAAATGGTTAAGGATGCCAAATCTGTAAAAGATTTGCTAGAAATCCAGGAACAAATCAGAACCCTTCAAGAAGAAATTGATAGCAACGAAGGGGTCTTAAAAAATTTAAGTGGACAAGTAAACTACAGTACACTAAGCATCAATTTATTTGAATACCAATCAAATGATCGTATGGGAAGCAATCCATTTTGGGTTCGAGCCAAGGAATCCATTGGCTTAGGCTGGACCATGGTAGAGCATATTTGCTTAGTACTTATTGGCCTATGGCCAGCATGGATCATGCTTGGTTTAGGAATCTATCTTGTCAAAAAAATTAGAACGTTTAGAAGAAAACGAAACTCGAAAGAGCGTAACTAAGTAGGTTTTACTTCCTCCCATTTGGCCCTTCGAGATCCGTTTTCGAAGGGCCTTTTTTCAAAACTAATGGAAGCTAATTTTTTTTGCTGTATCTTTGCCCTGTGGAAAAAGCAATAAAATTGGTCGATATCAGGAGTTTGAGTTTAGCTCAATTGAAAGATGCATTGGTTGAAATGGGTGAGCAAGGATTTCGTGCTAAACAAATTTTCGAATGGTTGTGGCAGAAATCTTGTACGAGTTTTGATGAAATGAGCAACTTGAGTAAACCCCTTAGAGATACATTAAAAGCTCGTTTCACGATCAATGCGGTCCAAGTTAGGCAATCCCAAATCAGTAATGATAAAACTATAAAAAGCAGCTTTACCTTATATGATGGAAATGTGATTGAGGGGGTATTAATTCCTGCCGATGATCGCATGACTGCCTGTGTGAGTTCTCAAGTTGGCTGTAGTTTGACTTGTAAATTTTGTGCAACGGGATATATGGATCGTAAACGCAATTTAAATGCGGATGAAATTTATGATCAAGTGGTCTTAATTGCCAAGCAAGCAGAAGAAAAATATGGCCATCCCCTCACCAATATTGTCTATATGGGTATGGGTGAGCCCTTATTGAACTACAGTAATATGATGAAATCGGTAGAACGTATTACGGCAGCTGACGGTCTAAACATGGCAGCAAAACGTATTACGGTTTCCACTGCAGGTATTGCAAAAATGATCAAAAAATTAGGCGATGATGAAGTTCGTTTTAACCTAGCCTTATCTTTGCATGCGGCCAATGATAAAAAACGCAATGAAATCATGCCCATCAATGAGCAGAATACGCTATCTGCTTTAGCCGATGCTCTAAAATATTTTTATGCCAAAACTAAAAGTCCGATTACCTTTGAATATATCGTCTTCCATAATTTTAATGATGAGCTAGAAGATGCCAAGGAATTAGCCAAGTTCTGTAAACATGTTCCTTGTAAAGTAAATATCATCGAATACAACCCCATTTCCTTAGCGGATTTTATTAATGCAGACGCCGATAAAATCGAACAATTTGCAGAATACCTTCGTAAACAAGGAATAATTACCAATGTTCGTCGTAGTCGTGGTAAAGATATTGATGCCGCTTGTGGACAATTAGCAATTAAAGAGGAAGAAAGCAGCAGTCTTTAATTTTCATTCTACATTTTTATCGCCAGCTAAGAGCCTGATGAACAGACAACTGCGAATCAAGGGCTTCGAATAGCTTGCTATCCCAACAGCTGCTTTAAGTGGATTGAATAATCCGTACCTGTTTATCTGATCCTCGTTAAAAAATACCCGCTCAAAAAATAGCCCTTCATTCCATTTGATATTAAATATCGAGTGCTAAGTCTCTTCCAACTTCACTGGATTTAACACGGATCTTGTTCGGATTTCTTCGAAACATTTCCAAATGAAATCCGAACAAGATCCAAAGAAGATCCAAATCAATGGCTTTGGAAACTAAAGCGCAGGAATTAAATTCCGTTGAATAAATCCTCCTAAACTATCCTTCAAATTATTAAGCAGCAAGTCAGCCTATCCTACGTTTAAACCGCTGAACCATCCTTGGCAAATTACGTAGAAATACAGCCGCTATTTTAACTATTTAATAACAGGATCGCAGGTTCTAGGACATAGACATTTACTTAATTAGGGTACAAATCATTTGGCATGTACTGGATCAGCCTTTTATGGAAAAATATACCGCAATTGATTTATCCCGCATTGTGTATGGGTTGCGGACAAATTCTTTTTCAGCAGGAAGAAATGATCTGCTTATCCTGCATTTATCATCTTCCATTTACAGATCATTTGAAAAATTCCAACAATGAGCTTTGTCAACAATTAAAAGGAAAAGTAGCATTTCAATATGCGGCAGCATGGTTGACTTTAGTTCCCTCGGGCCGGGTAGAACAAATGATTTACCAATTAAAATATAACAATAAGCCAGCAGTAGGTTTATTTTTAGGGCGCCAGTTTGCGAAACATATGCTAGAGGCTGCTCAATTTCAAGACTGTGATTATATTGTTCCCATTCCCTTACACCGGCGCAGAAAATCAACACGAGGGTATAACCAAAGTGAGTGCATAGCTAGAGGAATTTCCGAAATACTGCTTATTCCGGTATTAAGCAATCTATTGGTTCGAAATACCCATACCATCACCCAGACGAATTTATCGAGAATGGAAAGGCTAGAAAATGTTGGCGGTATTTTTTCATGTAAGCCACTTCCAGATGCTGTGGGTAAACATTTCTTAGTATTGGATGATGTTTTAACCACCGGAGCTACCATATGTTCAGCTGCGGAAAAAATATTGGAATCTTTTCCAGCAGCAAAGGTTTCTATTGCTGCGATTGCAAGGGCTTAACGTTTCACTTTTCCATTATGCACAGATGGGCAATCACAGTTGCCCGCAAATATAGCGCAAGAATTTGTACTGAACAGTAACAGCACTGCAAGAAACAGGTAAACTATTTTGTTTTTTTTCATTTGTATACCGCTCTTCTATTATAAAGTAAAAGATAACTGAATAAAGCCATACCTATCCCCACATAATCCGCGAAAATATCCCACCAATCCCCTTGCCTATCATTGGTAAAATACATTTGAGCGGCCTCGGTAAGAAAAGCAAAAACAGAAGATATGATAAGTGCTACGAAAAAAGTCTTGGCTTTAGTCGCTCTTCTTTTCGTATCGATGACACGTCCAAAAAGAATCAAGGTGGTCAATAGGTAAAAGCATCCGGTATGGACTAACTTGTCAAATCCCTCAAAAAAATTTCCAGAAGGTAAATCTGAAGGCGGTATTAGTAACAGTACCAACATGGCGATGGCCCACAACATGGCCCAAGCATAATTTATTATCCAATTCATCTTCAATAAAAATCGGATTAATATCTTGAAATAAAAAGCTTTTAGTCTTTTATTTCAAGATATAAAATAATAAATATATTTGTGTAATAATTTTATTCTACTGTATATCAATGAGTTAAAATAAAACTTAAAAAAAATATAGTACTATGTATTGCAAAGTACCATCCAAAGGATATATCTTTGTATTATCATGTTAGCAGAAAACACACAAACCCAAATGAGGAAAGGAATACTGGAATACTGTATTCTGTCTATAATTTCTCGGGGAGAAATATATGCCTCAGATATCATTAGCGAGCTGAAACAAGCGGAGCTATTGGTCGTGGAAGGAACGCTATATCCCTTGCTTACTAGGCTAAAAAACAATGGGCTATTAAGCTATAGTTGGCAAGAATCGACTTCAGGGCCTCCACGCAAATATTATCAAATCACTCCTGAAGGAACAGAGGTATTACAGAAATTGGATATTACCTGGAAGGAGTTAGAATTTGCAGTGAAAATATCAATTGGTAACAGAGAAAACAACATTTAACTAAACTATTAACTACAATAAAATGAACAAGACCATAATCATCAATATCAATAGCATTGTCTTCCATATAGAAGAAGATGCCTATGAAACACTTCGGTCTTATATGATTGAGATCAAGCGACATTTTGGAAAATCTGAAGATAGCAAGGAAATTCTTGAGGACATCGAGAATAGAATTGCAGAGATGTTTTCAGACCGTATCAAAACGGGTCGTAAAGAAGTGATCAACATGACCGATGTGAATGAGGTGATTGGACAGATGGGGCGCGTAAGTGATTTTGAAACCGAAATCGCAGAAGAGGAAAAAGTAGAACGACAAGACTTCTCATTCAACAACGAGGAAGAACCTGCAATGCCAGAAGACAAAACAGAAGAGCCTAAACAAACGGAGCCGAATTTTACACAGTTACATACCACCAAGAAATTAATGCGTGATATGGATGACCGTGTTATTGGAGGGGTATGTAGTGGTTTAGGGGTATATTTTGGGATAGATTCTAAATGGATAAGAGTCATCTTTATTTTATTCTTTTTGTTTGGCGGATCTGGGGTTTTATTATATGTGGTATTATGGGCAGTCATGCCTAAAGCATTAACACGTACCGATAAAATGGCGATGCGTGGAGAAGAAGCAAACTTGCAAAATTTCAAAAAATCGTTCGATGAAGAGATGAAAGGTATTCAGGACAATTTTTCTGAAGCTGGTGAACGCATCCACAGGAGTGCCGGTTCAATAGGCAATCTATTCTCCCGTATAGTTTCCATTTTCGGAAAAATACTGGCCTTCAGCATGTTGATCTTTGCTGGATTAAGTGTTATTGGAATATTTATCTTCTTTGTATTTAATGTATTAAACATTATGGGATACCGCAATGACATGGTATTTCCACCATTGGAATACTTAGATGCATCGCATGCTTTTTTTGCTATTCTTGCAGGTTCCTTGGCCGTGGGAATTCCATTTTTAGCTTTATTCTTTATGATGCTTAGAATCATTTTGAAATCGAAGCCAATGAATAATTACGCGACTTTAACCTTGTTTGCTATTTGGATCGTATCGATCATTATGGTGCTGTATTTTGTGGTCGTGACGAATCAGGAATTTATCGAAGAAAGTACCATAAGTATTGAAAAACCATTGGATAAAAAAGATTTGTATTTATTGAGTGAGCATGACGTGCGTGTCATTAGAGCTTCGGATGAAGATTTAAATAATACAAATTTTAATATCAGTAAGGAAAAAGAACGATTAGGCGATTATTTCAGAAGCGATATAGGCGTTCGGTTTGAACCCATTGACTCACTGAAAGCACCTTACATGCAATACAACTATCATGCAAAAGGTAAAAATTACCGTGATGCGTCCACAAGAGCTTCTAAAATAGCCTATCAGGTTAAGCAAACTGGAGAAAAAATTGTATTTGACAGTCACTTTTCGATCTCAGAAAATCAACTTATCCGCGATCAAGGTGTCAATATGATTTTGTTTTTACCGGTAGGCACTAAAATAAAAGTAGAGCATAATTTGGACAATAAACTTCGTGTGGATTGGGAGAATCTATGCCAAGGTAACCAAGAGAGCCCAAGCTCGGAATGGATCATGACCAATCAAGGCTTGAAATGTATCAAAAAATTGGAAGAAGACGCTATCAATGCTGCAGAAAAGGCTAAAGAAAAAAAAGAAGAGAAAAAAAATAATGTTGATGTAACTATTGAAGGAGAAGAGACGACTAATAATAATGATGAAGCTGTTTAATTGGCTATCTATTCTTAGATGGCGCTTAAAGTAAACATCAGAACATATACATTATTATTAGAATAGATACTCAACATGACAAGGACAATAACGTTAATGGTCATCTTCATGATTAGCATGGTTGTGAAAACCATAGCAAGTACGCAAGACGCAGATGTAACCGGAAAGGTAGTTAACACCAATCAAGAACCAATAGTCGGTGCATCCGTTTATTTAATGACTTCATCTAGTCATATTTTAATTAAAACGGCTGTTACAGATACGCAGGGAAAATACAGCATCCTTAAAGCGCCAAAAGGAAATTATTACATACAAGTAAGCTCTGTTGGTTACGCCAACATCCAATCGGATCCTTTTGATTTAGACGATCAACTGGTGCAGGTTCCTGATCTTATTTTAAGTGCGAAAAGCCAAGAAATCGAAGCCGTAACAGTGACAGGCCAAGTTCCTTTAGTTCAAAATGTAAATGGTAAACTCATATTAAATGTAGAAAACTCTACCGTTGCTGCTGGAAATAATGCTTTAGAAATTGTCAAGAGGGCGCCAGGAGTCAGTGTAGATAAAGATGAAAACCTACAATTGATGGGTCGATCCGGAGTAAATGTTACTATAGACGGAAGACAAACATTCATGACAGGAGAACAGTTGAGTAATTTTCTAAAAACAACCGACGGCAGCCAAATAAAAAGTATCGAAGTCAGCACAAGCCGATCAGCAAAAGACGATGCAGAAGGTGCCGTTGGAACGATTAACATCGTTATGAAAAAAGTCAAATTAGAAGGCTTCAATGGATCTTTTATAGCGAGTGGCGGCTCCGGTAAACATCTTCAAGGAAATTCATCGTTCAACCTTAATTACAAAAAAAATAACAGTACTGTTTTTGGTTCATATTCCTATGCAAATAATAAAAAGCAATTTGATTTATTATTAGATAGAACCATTAGTAATGGAAATCAAACCACGGTGTTCGATCAGGATGCTTATTTAATTGAGCATGAAAAAAATCATAATTACCGATTTGGTATAGAACAAAAAACATCGGCTAAAAACACCATGTTGTTACAATTTACAGGTAATAACAGTATTGAAGATGGAAATAATCGCAGTCAGTCGAATATTGGTCCGCGCATAGGTGAAGCAGACACCATTTTATTATCCAACACCTTAAGCCAGGTCCGTTTCAATCGCTATTCAACCAATTTCAACAATGAGCTCTTGTTAGATACGGTAGGCAGTAAACTTATTTTAGATTTGGATTGGAGTAAGTTTAAAACCAACAATGAAGCTAATTATAGGTACAGAACAGAAAATCTAACTGGGGGATTATTTTATCCGGAAGAACGCGAACGCAATATTATGCCTGTAGGCATAGCTATCTACGTGGCGAAATTAGATTGGCAACAACAATTAAAGAAAGGTAAATTAGAAACAGGGCTTAAATATAGCAATGTAAAATCTGACAACAATTTACAATTTGATTCCTTGAATTCAAGTGGCAATTGGGTTGATTTTAGCAGTCGCTCCAATCATTTTATTTACACGGAGCAAATCGCTGCTGCCTATGCCGATTATAGCATTACGTATGGTAAATGGTCGCTAAAAGCAGGAGTTCGTGCAGAATACACTTTTTCAGATGGGAATTCCATCAGCAAAAATAACCAGGTGAAACGGAACTATTTAGATTGGTTCCCTTCGGCAAACATTACGTATTTGGCCAGTGAGAACCATGTGTTCAACCTAGCCTATAGCCGAAAAATAAGTCGCCCAAACTACCGTTATTTAAACCCATTCCGGTATTACATTGATAAGTTTACTTTTCAAGAAGGAAATCCTTACCTAAAACCGGAATATACGAATGGCATCACGTTAAATTATACCTTGATGCAGATGTTCAATATCACCTTAGGTACAGACCTCACTACCGATGCTATGGTTGAAAGTATGGGGCAGGATTCTATAACCAATGAAGGTTGGATTGTGCGCGATAACCTAGGCAAGTCTATGACTAGTTATTTAAATCTGAATATTCCATACCAAATTGGAAAAGTATGGACGATGAACAACAATGTCACAGGAATTTACATGCACTTTAAAGGGCCAATAGCCGGCTATCAAGCAGATTTAGGATCTTTCTTTGTACAGGGAACCAGCAACCACAATTTTAAACTGAGCAAACAATTAAGTTCAGAATTGATCTTTAAAGGCAATACACCTTTTCTATACAATGTGTATAAGATCCATGCCAGTTGGGGAATTGATCTAGGAGTAAACTATAACTTTAAAGACAACCGCAGCTCTTTAAAACTTGCTGCTACAGATATTTTTCGCACCAATTTAAATAGAGTAAGTACAGATTTTCATGTATTTAACACCAACATTAATCAGTACAATGATAATCGAACGATTCGGTTGACTTATAGTTTCAAGTTTGGAAATTTAAAACAACAATTTCGTAAGAAGGAATCCGGAAATGAGGAATCCGAGCGAGCGAATTAAGAGAATATTTGTTTCAATGTTTAGTTAAGTTAAGGTCATAGGTCCCCAACCTATGGCCTTTCTATTGTAGTTAAGCATTGTTTCAAGACCTTAGCTTCAGAAGTCTGAAAACCATTAGAAAACGATCTTTGCTCAAAACATATTAATTATTTAACCTATCTTCCTATTCATTTTAATTTAGTTTCTCTAATTTTAACTATGAAAATGAAAAAAATTGTGGTGTTTTGTGCATCCAGTTCAGGACATGGAAATACCTATATCCAAGAAACACAAAAAGTAGGGCAGGTCTTTGCTCAACAGGGCATACAATTAATTTATGGGGGTGGTCGAGTAGGCTTAATGGGGGTAGTGGCAGATACTGTAATGGAACATGGTGGAACCGTGATTGGTATCATCCCACGGTTTTTAAATAGTAAGGAGATTGGACACACGGAAATAACGGAACTCATTGAAGTAGAAACTATGCATGAACGGAAAGCCATGATGAACCTATTAAGCGATGGGGTTATTGCATTACCTGGTGGCTTTGGAACCTTAGAAGAACTCTTTGAGATGATTACCTGGGCTCAACTGGGTCTACATAAAAAACCCATAGGGATTCTCAATGTGGATGGCTTTTACAATCATTTGATCGCGCTTATCCAACATATGGTGGATGCAGGATTACTGAAAAAAGAAAATCAAGACATGGTGTTAATCGCAGAATCCATTGAGTCTCTGCTAGAGAAAATGGAACAATATGAAGCTCCAGCAGTACCTAAATGGTTAAATATGAGCAAATCCTAACTCCATTATTTAAATGGGAAGTAAGATTTGGCATTGTAATAACAGATATCTTGAATCAGTTTTCCGATCCAAGGCAAATCATGTGGAAGTTCTCCATTGTTAACATCCACAGCGAAAATATTACATAAAATTCTTCTAAAATATTCATGCCGAGGGAATGAAAGGAAGCTCCTTGAATCGGTCAACATACCGACAAAGCGACTGATCAAACCAATATTTGAGAGGGTATTGATCTGCTTGGTCATTCCCTCCTTTTGGTCATGGTACCACCATGCAGAACCATATTGCATCTTCCCAGCGACAGAACCATCGTTGAAATTACCAATCATCGCTGCAAAAAGGTCATTGTCTGCTGGATTAAGGTTATAAATAATCGTCTTCGTGAGTTGATCCCGACCAGCCATGCGATCTAAAAACTTCACCAACGACTCCCCTTGTTTATAATCTCCAATACTATCAAATCCAGTATCGGGACCAAGCAGGGCTAAGGAACGGGTATTGGTATTCCTAAAAGCACCAACGTGAAATTGTTGCACCCAGCCTTTCTCATGATCCCAAGCGGCAAAATACTGCAACATGGCAGACTTAAATTTCGCTATTTCCGTTTCCGTTATTGCCTGTTGATTTCTTATTTTATCAAAAATGGTTGAAACTTCTGCTTCTGTAAAGTCCTCCGCATACAAATGGGAAAGTCCATGATCCGATATACAACAACCCTTTTCTGCAAAAAAATCATGTCGGGATTTCAAGGCATCGATGTAGGATTGAAAATTTGAAATATCTAGATCTACGATTGCTGCGAGTTTATCCACATACGCATTGAAAGCAGTTGCATTTTCGGGACTCATCGCCTTATCCGGACGAAATGCGGGAAACATCTGGAAAGAAGAGGAGTTCTTTGCATAGGATTGATGGTACTCCAATGAATCAATAGGATCATCTGTCGTACAAATCACTTCCACCTTCATCTGGTTCAATAGGCCCTGCACCTGAAATTGAGAATCTTGCAACTGTTCTGAACATGCGGCATAAATTTTTTCAGCGTTATTTTCATTCAGTAATTCGTGAATTCCAAAATAGCGCTGCAATTCCAAATGCGTCCAATGGTAAAGTGGGTTTCGCATGGTAAAGGGCACTGTTGCTGCCCAGGCTTTAAATTTATCCTTATCGGAGGCATTTCCTGTAATTAACTGTTCCGAAATACCATTGGCCCTCATGGCTCTCCATTTATAATGATCTCCCTGCAACCATACTTCCGTCAAATTCTTAAATTGATAATTATTTGCAACCTGATCAGGAGGCAAATGATTGTGGTAATCAATAATGGGAAGGTCTTTGGCATACACATGATATAATTCTTCAGCAACAGCACTTTGCAACAGAAAATTATCATCTAGAAATGATTTCATAATTTAAGTGGATAAGGATAAAAAATAATCTATAAACTATTGAAATTAATACTTTTTCATGAAATTAAGCGGTTGAATTTCAATTTATTGCTTCGAAAATGATTAACTTAGTGAAAATAAAAGCATTAACTTATGAAAGCATTATCCCTCAGTATTACCTTACTAGTAAGTACATTATCCAGTTTTGCTCAAGAGAATTTAAGTAAATTATGGGAATCAAAAGAACAATTACCTGTACCAGAATCGGTACTATATGTTCCAGAACGCAAGGAATTATTCGTGTCCTTAATCGATGGTGATGGCTCGGCAATAGATGGAAAAGGGGGAATAGCCCTTTTGAATCTAGACGGTAGTTTAAAAAATGCGACCTGGATACAAGGCTTAAATGCCCCTAAAGGAATGGCCTTATACCGGGATCAACTGTATGTAGCAGATATCAATGAGGTTGTTGTGATCGATATCATTACTGGAAACGTGATTAATCAAATTAAAGTACCAGGTTCTGTATTCTTGAATGATGTGACAGTAGATAAAAGTGGGATAGTATACGTTTCTGATACACGTGAGGGCAAGATTTTCCAACTTCAAAACCATAAGCCTAGTTTATTTATGAGTGATGTACCCAATGTCAATGGATTACGCGTGATAAAAGATCATCTGTATGCAATGGCTGGACCAGAACTTTGGAAAATTGACAGTAAAAAGAATAAAACGGTAATCGCTAAAGGATTAGCGTTAGGAGGAGATGGGCTAGAGCCAACGCTAGACGGAGGTTACATCGTAACGTGCTGGGGTGGATTAATCTATTACATCGCTGCCAATGGCACTGTTAAGGAATTACTCGATGTACGTGGCACTTTGAACACCGCAGATCTAGGATACAATGCCAAAGATAAAATACTCTATGTACCTACCTTCAGTTCGAATAGTGTTATTGCTTATCAACTAAAATAAGATAATTGATAATCTTGGATCTAATTAACGCTTAAGTATTCCATGAAAATCATAAAAAATCCCCTGATAAAGTTAGTATCAGGGGATTTTTTATGCTATCGAGCATTAATTACTTCAAAAGCTCTGCAAGTTTTTGCTCTAATTTATCTCCATGCAAGTTACGGCCAATGATAATTCCTTGTGGATCTACCAATATATTTTGTGGAATGGCTTTAACACCATAGGTTTGTCCAGCAGCATTATTCCAATGCTGTAAATCAGAAACATGTTTCCACGTTAATTGATCATCCTTTATCGCTTTCACCCAACTATCATATTCCCGGTCAAAGGAAACACCTAAAATTTCAAAATTTTGATCTTTAAATTTGGAATACAGCTTTACCAAAGAAGGATTTTGTCGACGGCAATCAGGACACCAAGCAGCCCAAAAATCGATCAGTACAAATTTTCCTTTTAAATCTGTCAAGGAATAGGGCTCGCCATTTAAGTCCAATTGAGTAATACTTGGAGCTTTTTTCCCTATTTGAGTGTTTTTTAAAGCTTCCAAATACCGTTCAAACAGTTTACCATCGTTGGATTTTTTCACTTTCTTATCCAAGGATTTAAACAAATTATTCAATTCCTTATAATCCGGTTCATAGCCACCTATCTTTTGAATGATTCGCAGCGTGCTTACTTCTTTGGGATTATCTTTTACTTGCTTCAGCAATTCCTCTTTTGACTGCGCAAAACAAAAAATCGGCAAAGCGAAAATCAGTATAAGTATCTTTTTCATGGTTCCAAATTTTACGTTCAAATGTAAAGATATCCTACTGTTTTAGTGGATTATTTTTGTAAAATTTTAATTTGAAATGATAAATTAGGATATAATTCATAGTCAATGTATTAAGAACAAACGATTGAACGATATCGATAAGCAAGTTATTGGCAGGAATGAATAATAAAATAGAAGAAATCTAAAAAACTTCTTAGAAAAAGTGCTTTGTAGGTCATTTAAATTAGTAAATTTGAAACTCACTAAGGTATTTTTGAATTTAAATGGCAAGATTAAATTTATTAGAGGAAACACGGTTTGAGAAGGTACCTGTTTCGGTATTTCCATCTCAAAATGATGCGTCTATCCAAGTTGCTCAACGCATTGCTGCTATCATAAAAAATAAGCAAGCACGAGGCGAGAAAGCTGTTCTTGGTTTAGCTACAGGTGCTACACCAGTAAAAGTCTACAAAGAACTAGTTCGACTACACAAAGAAGAGGGATTAAGCTTCCAAAATGTGGTCACCTTTAACTTAGATGAGTATTACCCAATGCTCCCTACAGCGGAACAAAGTTATGTAGCCTTCATGAACAAACATTTGTTTAGTCATGTTGATATTCCAACAGAAAACATCAATATTCCAGATGGAACACTTGCGCCTGATCAAGTACAATCCTTTTGTATTGCCTACGAACAAAAGATTTCAAATTTAGGCGGATTAGACATTCAACTATTAGGTATTGGCCGTACGGGTCATATCGGCTTTAACGAGCCTGGATCTGCACCTAACTCAGGAACTCGCTTAGTAACCTTAGATGACCTTACTCGTAGAGATGCTTCACGCGATTTCGGAGGAAAGGAAAATGTACCTACGAAAGCAATTACAATGGGTGTTGGTACGATTTTCAAAGCTAAAGAAATCGTCTTGATGGCTTGGAATGAGAAGAAGGCAGAAATTATTAAGAAAGCGGTAGAGGGAGAAATTTCTTCGGATATTCCGGCGACCTATTTACAGATGTCGGATAATGTGGAGTTTATTCTAGATTCAGATGCAGCCTCTTCTTTGACGAGATTCAACCTTCCTTGGTTAGCACATGATGTGGTTTGGGAATCAAAATTGGTTAAAAAAGCCGTAGTTTGGTTATCCTTACATCTAGATAAAGCGATTTTAAAATTAACGGATGATGATTATAATAACAACGGTATGGCTCAACTTATTACAGAGCAAGGACCTGCTTATAGCATCAATATCCGAATTTTTAATGACCTTCAACGCACTATCACAGGCTGGCCAGGTGGTAAACCAGGCGTAGATGATTCCAATAGACCAGAGCGTGCGGAACCTGCACGTAAGAATGTCATCTTGTTTTCTCCACACCCGGATGATGATGTGATTTCTATGGGTGGAACATTTATCCGTTTGGCCGATCAAGGACACAATGTACATGTTGCGTATCAAACATCCGGAAACACCGCCGTATGGGATGATGATGTATTACGTTATTTAGAGTTTGTTCAAGATTTTGCTGTTGCTGTAGATGATGACAATGGTGTAACCAGAAACATCTATCAAGATGCTAGAGCGTTCTTTAAAATTAAACAACCTAATCAAGTAGATCCTGAAATTATCAGAACCATTAAAGGCCTAATTCGTAAAGGAGAAGCCATAGCTGGAGCGAGATTTGTTGGATTGCCTGATGAAAATATTCACTTCCAAGATTTACCTTTTTACGATCGTGGTAAGTTTTCTAAAGAAATTAATTTTGAAGATGATATTCTTCAAACCATGGAATTGCTTCGCCAGGTAAAACCTGAGCAAGTTTTTGCTGCAGGTGATTTCGCCGATCCACATGGTACACATAAAGTATGTTTTGACATTATCTTACAAGCGTTAATCCGTTTACGTGAAACGGATGAGTGGACCAAGGATTGTTGGTTATGGCTTTACCGTGGAGCGTGGCACGAATATCCAATTCATGAAATTGAAATGGCGATCCCTCTTTCACCTCAAGAGGTTAAACGTAAAAGATTGGGCATATTCAAACATCAATCTCAAAAAGATTTGCCTGTATTCCCTGGAGATGATCCAAGAGAGTTTTGGGTACGTGCCGAAGATCGCACTAGCGAAACTGCTGCACTATACCATCTTTTAGGATTGGCAAACTACGAAGCAATTGAAGCATTCGTACGTTGGAAATTTGATTAAGATTCTAGTAAAATAGAAGAATGGAAGGTGTCTCTTAAAAAGAGACACCTTTTTTGTTTTAGCTCGGATACTAGCTGAGAAAAGAGCTGTAGAGTACTAATATTTTCTATCAACTTTATTTACTTTACTTAAAATAATTGTAAATAAATTTCCGATTATTAAAGTTTTTGTCTGATTCTTTATTTTTTCAGTATGAGATAGGTCTTACTTTTGTTTGCTATTTAGAATTAGTACAAATAACATGAAGCCACTTAATACAATCCTCCTACTCACCGCCTCCTCGCTTATATCTGTTGCGCAAGCGCAGACTACAGTGAAAGGAAAAGTTACAAACCAAGAAGGAACCGAACTTGCGAACATTACGATTAAAGCGCATGGCCTTTCCACAAAAACAGATCTCAGTGGAAATTTTGAACTCTACATCCCTCAAGCGGGTGAGCTTAGCCTAGATATTTCAGCGATGGGTTATTTAGAACAACATATACGCATTAAACAAGCTGGAAAGATCACTGAGATTTCAGCCATCAGGTTAAAGAATAGGCATCAAGAAATTCAGGAAGTAGCTGTTTTAGGGTATAATTCTGTTAATAACAAATCATTAGCTATCAGTAAATCTGGCATTCTGGATCGAGATTTACCACAGGCTGTTCAAGTGATTAATAGCGAAGTTATTGCTGATCAGCAAATCAATAGATTAAGTGATGCCTTAAAAAATGCGAACGGAATCGCATTAGGATCCAATCGTGGTGGATCAAACGAGAATTTTTTCTCTAGAGGATATAGCCTAGGTTCCAATAATATTTTCAAAAATGGTTCACGAACAAACAATGGAGGTTCCATAGAAGCGAGTACTTTAGAATCTGTGCAAATCTTGAAAGGTAGTGCAGCACTATTGTATGGAGGAGTTACTGGCGGTGCGGTCGTCAATATGATAACCAAAAAGCCCAAATTTACGTATGGTGCGGAAGTTGCTTTGCGCTATGGATCCTACAACCAATATAAACCCTTATTGGATGTATATGGTCCAATCAGTAAAAAACTGGCTTTCAGACTAGTGGGCACTGGGGAAACTAGCGATAGCTACCGAGATTATGTAGAAAGTAAACGGATATATGTGAACCCTTCTATTCTTTACCAGATTTCAGACCGTTCCTCCTTGAACATCATGTTCGATTACTTAAAGAGCAATTACACTCCCGATTTTGGTATAGGTACTGTCGATGGTAAATTGAACCAAGAAGTCGGTCGAGGAGCATTTATTAATACATTATGGGCTATTAATAACACAAATTCCAAGAATACTCAAGCAGATTACCAGTTGAAATTTGCGGAGAATTGGAATCTTCAAGTGATTGCCAATCTTCAGCAATATGATCGCGATTATTATGGATCTGAACGAATTGCCGCAGATGCCCTAGGAATAGCCAACAGAACCTTAAATAAAACGGAACAAGCGGAAAGAACGTTAAATCAACAAGTAAATATTACCGGTCAAATGCGAACAGGCCAAATCGAGCACCAAGTATTGATAGGAGCAGATGCGGATCAATCCCATGTTAAAAATTATGCGTTTAACATCTTCGCAAATGCTGACAGCAAGGAACCTTCGACGGCCTATGATAAAATCAATGTATTTAATCCTTATGATGGAACACTCCGGTCTGATATGCCCACCAGCACTTACAAAACTAGAACATCCACCAATGTACAACGCTATGGCGTATTCATTCAAGATTTAATTTCACTAACGAAGCAATTCAAAGTTTTAGCAGGCCTACGCTATACCTATTTCAATACCAACCGTTCTAATGTATTTGACTATGCGACACAAACAAGCAAAGTAACGGAGAATCCAGGCAAGGATAAAGTAGATATGGGCGATAAAATAGATAAAGCTTGGTCACCAAAAATAGCGTTGATCTATCAACCGCTAGAAAGGACCAGTATTTACGTAACATATGCGAACAATTTCACCTCAAACTCGGGTTATGACAAAGCATATGTCCCTATGAGTCCATCAAGTATAGACCAATATGAGGCTGGAATAAAGAATGATTTTTTCCAAGGTCGATTATCGAGCAACATCACGGTATATCGAATTCAAAATAATCGATTTGCGCAATCAATCGTAGGAGAAGATGGTAAAATAGCTGATCCGAACATGAAGGAATTCTCTGGTAAAACAGCATCCGACGGTGTTGAGCTGGATATCACAGGTGAATTAGCCAAAGGCTTAAACTTATTGGCAGGCTATAGTTATAATTTCATGCGATACTTGGAAACCAGTTCTACTGGTTCTATTGAAGATATTCGATTAGTTGGAACCACCGCACATACGGCCAATGGCACCTTATTCTACACCTTACAATCGGGAAAACTAGCGGGATTAAAATTGGGAGTATCGACATTTTATACCGGTAAACGGAATGCCGGTTGGAATAACAGCAAAGTAAATATCGCTGAAGGTATCAATCGACTCATTTCCGTGGACCCTTTTACAACTGTGGACATCTCTGCAGGCTATCGATTTAAAAACTGGAGTATTTTAGGTAAGCTTAGCAACATAGGCAATGTATTCAACTATTATATTCATGAAAATTATAGCGTAAATCCGATTCCTCCTCGAAGTTTTACGACAACGTTAAGCTATAAATTCTAAGGTTTTCCAAATAAGGCTTAGGTAAAAACACATAATCAAAAAAAACCATCGAATTCAAACATTCGATGGTTTTTTAGCCTATTAGGCTATTAGGAATAAACCTTCCGGATTATATTCCGGCAGAATTAAATTGTAAGTCGTATAATTTACGGTAATAACCATCCATTTCCAACAATTGATGATGTGATCCGATTTCCTTAATCTCACCCTTATCCAAAACTATTATTTTGTCAGCTTTTTGAATGGTGGAAAGTCGATGCGCAATAACTATGGAAGTGCGATTATCCATCAAATTCTCAATAGCATGCTGAATCAATAGCTCAGTTTCAGTATCTATTGACGAGGTCGCTTCATCCAAAATTAATATCTTAGGATTATTGACTAAAGCCCTAATAAAAGAGATTAATTGTCCTTGACCTGCAGAAAGTGTGGCGCCTCGCTCTTGAACTTGATAGTTAAAGTCGCCCGGTAAACGCATAATAAAATCATAAGCTCCGACTTTTTTAGCGGCATCAATCACTGTCTCCATGGCTATTTCAGGATTGTTTAAGGTGATATTATTAATCACAGAATCGGAGAACAAGAATACATCCTGCAGCACAGTAGATATATTTCTTCTTAAATAGGAAAGTTCGTATGATCGAATATCCATTCCGTCCAGTAAAATTTCTCCTTTTTGAATCTCATAGAAACGACTTAATATATTGATAACAGAGGATTTCCCAGCCCCAGTAGCGCCAACTAATGCGAGTGTTTCACCGGGTTTAACATGAAAACTAACATCCCTTAATACCCAATTCTCATCATTGTAGGCAAACCATACATTTTTAAAAATAATCTCTCCACGAATATGCTCAGGCGCTAAGGTTCCTTCATTGGCGGTGAATTCTTTCGTATCTAGCACATCAAAGATTCGCTCTGCAGATACCATCCCCATTTGAAGGGTATTAAACTTATCGATAAGCTCCCGTATTGGTCGAAAGATCATGTTGATATACATGAGGAAGGCAACAACCACCCCTGGAGAAATAACATCTGCCAATATTTGTTTAGCGCCATACCAAACTAATAAACCTGTGGCAATGGCGATAATAATTTCTAATACAGGAAAGAAAATGGAGAAATACCAATTTGCTCGAATATTAGCATTCCGATGTTCTGCATTAATCGCCTTAAATTTGGCGATCTCCTGTTGCTCTCTTGAAAAATATTGGATAATACTCATCCCTGTGATATGTTCTTGCAGGAAGGTATTTAAATTAGAAACCCATAATCGTACACTTTGAAACGCAGATTTCATAGCCTCTTTAAAGACATATGTCGCAGCAATCATGAGTGGCATGGGAATTAATACGACCAGCGTTAATCGCCAATCGGTATAAAACATAACAGCCAAAATGACCAGCAATTGTAGTAAATCGCCAATAATCTGAATCAATCCTTCGGAAAAGATATTCGCTATGGTTTCTAAATCAGATATCGTTCGTGTAATTAAACGACCTATAGGTGTATTGTCAAAATACTTAAGCCTTAAATTGGTGATGTGGTTGAAAACTTGGATACGAATATCACGGATCACTGACTGACCCAACGTATTCGTGGTAAGGGTATGAAAATACCGAATAACGGTTTGCAGAATTAATAAGGCAAACATGAGCATAAGCATCATGCTTAGACCATCGGAAGAGGCCGATAAAATATAATGATCTAAGGTGTACTCAATGAGCAATGGTAATGCAGGAGCTACTGCGGCTAATAAAATAGTAAGAATGACCGATAACCAAAATATACCCTTGTAAGGACTAATATAGTTAGCCAGTCTGCTTAACAATTTACTGTCGTATGCCCTTCCTGTTATTGGTTCCTTTTCCAAGCTATTATTTCTTTTCGATGTAAGGATAAAAAATTTGCGTGAGGTACAGGCCGCATGCAGGTACTGAAGTTCCTGCTTTACCTCGATCTTTACTTGCAATTACTTCTTCAATGTAACTTACTGGTTTTTTACCTAATCCAATTTCCATCAGTGTTCCTACAATGGCTCTCACCATATTGCGCAAAAATCGATCGGCAGAAATATGGAACACCAACTTACCATCTTGTTCAATCCATTCGGCACGTTTAATATCGCAAATATTTGTAAAAACCTGGGTATTAGATTTACTAAAACATGAAAAATCGTTCTTCCCTAACAAATAAGTTGCGGCTTCATTCATACGCTCCACAACTGGGTAATCTCTTAAAAACCATGAATATTGATGTAAAAACGGATTCTTTTCGAAATGCACATGGTATTCATAACTACGCAGAGTGGCATCAAATCGAGCATGTGCATTTGTTGCTACAGGAACGATCGCTTTACCGGCGATATCAAAAGGTAATAAAGCATTTAAGGAATGTAGGAATCGGTCAGGATGCGCTAATATAGGCGCTGTAGACTCAAAATGAACATACAGTTGAGTTGCATGTACACCGGTATCGGTACGCCCTGCTCCGGTCGTTTCTACCCCATGCCTGAGTAAGATTGCCAATGCTTCGTTCAACTTTTGCTGAACAGATACGGCATTTTCTTGCACTTGCCAGCCATGATAAGCAGTCCCATCATAAGCAATTTCTAAAAAGTATCGGGTAGTATGTTCAATCACTTTGCAAATGTAAAGATTTCAGCGAAAGATAGTAGCATTCTAATAGTAAAGGAGGATTCAATGACAATTGATCTGGAATACTTAGGCTATGAATATCGGATGGCAATGATTTGAATGGGAGAAACCAGCAAGTTTTTGACTTGTTTCTATTATATTTGTGTTATCTAAATAATTTAATACTATGTTACAACGCATTCAATCCATTTGGTTATTCCTTTCGAGTACTATTTTATTGGGTTTATTCTTATTCCCCTATTTGAATTTTACGAATCCTGCAGGAACAGGTAAGAATGTATTTGTTTCTGGTGTTTTTTCAACGGTAAACGGCATAGAGACCAAAGAAAGTAGTTTTCTCTTTTTATTGATTGGAATCATCGTGCTGATATTATTTCCTTTATATATCATTTTTCAGTTTAGAAATAGAAAACTTCAACTTAAACTGATCTTTGTACAGGTGATTTTATTGTGTATTTATGCGATTTGGATGTGGGTTTCTGCAAGTAATATATGGGATTTGAATGCGCAAGACATCAAAGCAAGCAATATTGGTGTAGGGTACTTCATCCTGCCAATATCTATTTTATTTTTAGCTTTTGCTATTAAAGGAATTCGAAACGACGAAAAGCTAATTAAATCTGCCGATAGACTTCGCTAAGCATATAATCATGAAGAATTTAATTAGTTTTTTGAGTATTTCTATCGTCTACTTGCTAAGTAACTTTGCGCTAGCGCAAAGTGAAAGTGAACGTGAACGTATACCCCTGGTTGTAGATGAAATCCAATTTGATTTAAAGGCAGTTAGTCTCGCAAAAGACACCTTGAAAATCGATCTATTTGCCATTTCTTATGAGAAAAACCCTAGAGACTTTCGATTAAATGTTTTTGGTATCCAAATCATCGACAGCCAGGATAGCGCACATATGGTTACTAGTGTACAAATGGATCGGGTGTTAGTGCCTTTGTCTAAGCGTCAAAATTACCTCAACTACTTATTAAAGCAAGATGTCCCTGTACCTATCTATTTACGAATTAGTCCCTTGACAGAGGAATTAAAAAACGTAAAATTGGTCCGACTAATCTTCGAATCGTTGGAGGAAGATGGCAAATTTATCCCTGTTGAAATCCCTTTAAAATAGCTATACTGTAGAGGTATAATACTAAAAAGGGCTGAATTTTTCAACTCAGCCCTAGTTCTCCTATTTAAGTTGTCATTTATCTTCGCTTAAAAGTATAGGTTGTTGTCTTTCCATTTGTGGTGTTTTCCATACTAAAAGACAATAAGGTTTGTAAAATATTCTCCTTTATAGTATACAAAGACCCATCAAAGTTCATGGATTTACTGGTTGGCATATCGTATTTAATGGATTTCGTTCCTCCTTCTCCATCAAACACATACGCAAAACCATCTTTATTGAAATCCAAATAGTGTCCTACCTGATTACCTACGATTGTATCTTTCAATACAATATCATTGCCCACTTTCTCTATTTTCACGACATCATACCACTTATTCGAACGAATAATATTTAATGCCGAATCTTTTCCAATGCTATCTATTGTTTCTTTACTGCATGATGCTAATCCAAGAAGAACAAAAGCAAAAACCATTAAATTTTTCATATTGTAATCGTTACACGTGTAATAAATAATCATTCCTGTCCAAGTATTTCAAGGACTATGCCAATAAATGTTAAATGCGCTATTATAGGGTAAGCGAAAGCACGCAATCCAATACATCTATTTGGAGAAAAACCAACAAAAACAAGTAATAATTTGGCTTTAAAAGGCTGTTACTAGCCTTATGATGAGTAAAATTTACTATATTTAGAAAACGTTAAAATTATGAAGACTTTAAAAGGACCGGGCATCTTTCTAGCCCAATTTATTTCAGATACTGCCCCATACAATAGTCTAGAAAATATTGGAAGATGGGCTCAATCTATAGGTTACAAAGGGGTGCAAGTTCCGACTAGCGATCCTTCTTATTTTGATTTGCAGTTAGCTGCTGAATCAAAAACCTATGCAGATGAAATCAGTGGCAAACTAAAAGAAATTGGTTTAGAAATTACCGAGTTATCCACTCATTTACAAGGTCAGTTAATTGCTGTTCATCCAGCATATGATCAGTTATTTGATGGATTCGCTCCTGAAAAGGTTCGTCAGAATCCAAAGGCAAGAACAGAATGGGCTACCCAACAATTGTTATATGCGGCAAAAGCTTCTTCCAATTTAGGATTAAAAGCACATGCAACATTTAGTGGATCCTTGTTATGGCACATGGTTTACCCTTGGCCTCAAAGACCTGCTGGATTAGTAGAAACTGGCTTTCAGGAATTGGCGAAACGATGGACACCTATCTTAAATGAATTTGATAAATATGGGGTAGACTTATGTTATGAAATTCATCCAGGTGAAGATCTACATGATGGTGTTAGCTATGAGCGGTTTTTAGAAGCTTGTAACCAACATCCAAGAGCTTGTTTATTATATGACCCTTCGCATTTATTGTTGCAAGGTATGGATTACTTAAGTTACATCGATCATTACCATGAGCGCATTAAAATGTTTCATGTTAAGGATGCAGAATTCAATCCAAATGGTAAACAAGGCGTTTATGGTGGTTATTCCGGTTGGGTAGAGCGTGCTGGAAGATTCCGTTCATTAGGCGATGGTCAAGTAGACTTCAAATCAATCTTCAGTAAACTAGCAGCTTATGACTTTGAAGGCTGGGCAGTATTAGAATGGGAATGTGCATTGAAGAACAGCTTAGATGGTGCAATTGAAGGAGCAGAATTTATTAAAAACCATATTATCCCTGTAACTGACAAAGCCTTTGATGATTTTGTATCTACAGGAACTGATGAAGATTTTAATAAAAAGATATTAGGTATATAACCTATCAACAGCGGAATACGCTAGGTATACTCCATTAAAAAAGGTCTTTCTATCGAAATAGAAAGACCTTTTTTTTATAATAGGGTTAAATGTATTATCTGGAATAGCGAAACTGCTGCTTATCCATCATACCCATTTGTGTTTTCATCATTTTTATTTGCTCTTCCAATAATTTGTTTTTATCGGCTTTTTTAGCTTCCGCTAACAATTTCTCGGCTTCTCTTTTATTACGTCTAGCCATGGCAATGCCCGCTAAGCTTAATTTCGCTAATGCGACATTGTGATCCATATGTAAGCCTAGAGACAAGGCTTTTTTAAAGAATTTTTCAGATTGCAATGGAGCACGTTGAGATTCAATTAATCCAAGTAACATGTGGTAATACCCATGTTGTGCACTGATCAATTCCTTTTCGTAATTGTTGATTTTGCTTAACCATACTTCAGCTTTATCCATACGTTCTTTACGCAAAAACCACTGTGCAACAAGCATTTTCTCATTAAAGAAAACAGTAACCCAAGCTAAAATGGTTATTAAAATTGCTAATATACCCCAGCCCCAGAAACCGAACCAAAACAATGCTACTGTTCCAACTACCAATAAACTACAAATGATTATTCTGACTAAATTTGACATAATTCTCTTCAATACTGTAAGTTTGCAAATATCCATTAATTTAGCGTGTTATGCAACTTGTTTGCAGCGAAATAAAATAAAATTACATTTATCAGCATGTCGATACCATACGATCCAAGTTGGGAAACCATCCTAAAGCCATTATTGGAAACAACGAATATGAGCAGATTGTTCCAATTCATTCAAGAGGAACGTCTTCAAAAAGAAATATTCCCAGCACAAGAACTCGTATTTAATGCATTTAATTTAACAGCACTGTCCAAACTAAAGGTGGTGATTTTAGGTCAAGATCCCTATCATAACATTGGTCAAGCGCACGGCCTATCTTTCTCTGTACCCAAAGGAATTGCCATTCCCCCAAGTTTAAAAAACATTTACACCGAATTGTCCACCGATATCCCTGGCTTTCAGCAGCCTAATCATGGAGATTTAACCACCTGGGCTACCCAAGGAGTTTTACTATTGAATGCAACATTAACGGTTCGTGCCCATGAGCCGGGATCACACCAGAAAAAAGGATGGGAACAATTTACAGATCAGATCATCCAACAGCTATCAGATCAATGTCCACATATCGTATTTTTATTATGGGGTAATTATGCCATCAAAAAATCCGTTTTAATAAATCAACAGAAACATTTAATCCTTACTTCAGTACACCCTTCACCATTATCTGTATACAGAGGATTCTTTGGAAGTAAACCCTTTTCAAAAACAAATGCTTTCTTGGTAAAAAACCATCTTGAGCCGATTGATTGGCAAGTTTAGGCTAAGCGCTCTAATAAATTAATATACTTGTAATCGGCAATAGGTAACTGTTTAATGTGATTGATTTTTATTTTGGTATTGCCTTGAATAATATGTGTAAATAGCAAATGGCTATCATAAGCAATATCCCAAGGATCTTGCAGATTTATAGGACTAGAAGGCTTACCAATGACCACATATTCTAATATCCCTTGGCTAGAAAAACGGCTTATTTCAAACTGATTGTCTGTTCTTGGATGTACATAATACCATGCGCCATCCCCTACTCCACCTAAATATTTGGCTTGTTTAGGAACTGTAATGGGCTTAGAGGTGTATAGCACTGCCCCAATAATTTTATCATTAGGAAGGAAACTTGCTTTAGACTTCACCATATTATCCCCAATTTGTTTCACCAAAAATAAAAAGGATTGCCAACGGTTCATTTTAAAACTTTGAATACCCTGTTCAGGCACATAACTATAAACTTGCCTATTGTTATTCACATTAACAATATTACTTATAGGACTTGCTTTGATGGTTTCTGGAAAATTGATGGAGTGCCAGTAGGTATATTTCACACTAGACTTCATCAACATCCTGGTAATAAATCGAGAGCAGTTATTGTTATTTTTAGCCACTGCGCCATAAGGGTAGGTTCCTTGCGTTACACAGGCATCCCCATACGCTTTTGCTAATCCAAAATTTATATGGTTCACTACATTAAAAAACACCCTCCCTTCACCATACATCACCGACTTCATGTCTTCAAAATGTTGTAAAATCTCTACTAAATTTTCTATTTTGTCTTCTTGAATTTGCGCTTTTAATTGGATTTGCAATAAAGGATCCGAGTCTTGAGACCTTGCTCTACCATATCCTCTGGGCGTGATATACCTCCCAAAATCATAAAATAGCATTTCTCCACTTGTCCTTTTAATAATTACTACGGCTGTATGACCAACCTTAAAATTTAAGTTTTTGACTAATCCTATTTTCTTGAAAAACATCATCCATTTTTCATCACCCCGAATCAATGCATCAGGCCAAGTAAGTATGATTGCTAAGTCATTGTAAGCCATATGGAAATTAATATTCTAAAGGTACAATAGGTTCTTTCTTACTGGTCGACATGATCATCATCGTCTGAAAGGTTTTCACAAATGGGATTTTTGAAATTTTCTCCATGATCACTCCTTCATATGCCTTAATATCTTTCACATAAACTTTAAGAATAAAATCGCAGTTACCCGTCACGTGATGACATTCGGTTACTTCAGGGATTGCTCTCACAGCTTCCACAAATTCAGGAATTGCATTGTGTGTATGAAAATCTAAAGAAACCTGAATAAAAGACTTTATCCCTAATCCTAATTTCTCCTCATCCACAAACGCATGATAACTTTTAATGAAACCAGAGTTTTCTAATTTACGCACACGTTCAAGCGTTGGTGCCGGTGAGAGCCCAATATTTGAAGCTAATTGCAAATTAGTGATCCTGCCATTCTCTTGGAGAAGTTTTAGAATTTTTAGATCTGTTTTATCAGGTTGGTAAGACATAGGAGTTCAAATAAATTAAAGAATCATAAATATACAAAATTTAATTTGGTAAAATTATAATATCATACTTAGGATAAATTAATTACATCATCATATAAGTTTCATCGATTACGTATAACTAAATATATCAACAAAAACTATTAAGATCATGCTATTGTAAAATTGTAATTCTTACAAATCGCTTGAATTGGCAAATAAGTGACATTTGTCATTTTTTTTATCCTTATACCGTATGAAAGGTCATGAAATTGACGTTTATGTGCAATTTAAGTCGTAACTTTGCAAATCAAATAGAATAGGTGTTTACCTATATTTAAAGTGAACGTGATATGAGCACCAAGGACGACGATTTATTAAAAGAGTTAGAGCTCGAAGAATATAAATACGGATTTACGACGGAAATTGAAATGGATATAGCTCCAAAAGGGCTAAATGAAGATACCGTTCGTTTAATATCTAGTAAGAAAAATGAGCCTGAATGGTTATTAGAGTGGCGGTTGAAAGCTTTCCGTCATTTTATGTCCATGAGTATGCCTTCCTGGCAAAACTTCAAAAATCCAGATGTAGATTTTCAAGAATTATCCTATTATGCTGCACCCAAAGCGAAGAAGCAATTGGACAGTATAGACGAGGTAGATCCTGAATTATTAGCTACGTTTGAAAAATTAGGCATTCCTTTGGATGAGCAGAAGATTTTAGCAGGCGTAGTTGCCGTAGATGCTGTATTTGACTCGGTTTCTGTTAAAACTACCTTCCGCGAGAAACTGAAAGAGAAAGGCGTAATATTTTGTTCATTCGGAGAAGCTGTTCAAGAGCATCCTGAATTAATTAAAGAATATTTAGGAACTGTGGTTCCTCAAACAGATAATATCTACGCCGCATTAAACTCTGCTGTATTTTCGGATGGATCTTTCGTATTTATTCCAAAAGGCGTTCGTTGCCCAATGGAATTATCTACCTACTTCCGTATAAATGCTCAGAATACCGGCCAATTTGAGCGTACATTAATTATTGCAGAAGAAGACTCTTATGTTTCTTATTTAGAAGGATGTACAGCACCTATGCGTGATGAAAATCAATTACATGCGGCGGTCGTAGAATTGGTTGCTTTACGCAATGCGGAAATTAAATATTCTACCGTTCAGAACTGGTATCCAGGAGATAAAGATGGAAAAGGTGGTATTTTCAACTTCGTAACAAAACGAGGAATATGTAAAGGCGATTATTCTAAAATCTCATGGACTCAAGTAGAAACCGGTTCAGCGATTACATGGAAATATCCTGGAGTTATTTTGAAAGGTGATCATTCTGTAGGAGAGTTTTATTCCGTGGCAATGACACGTAATAAGCAGGTAGCCGACACCGGTACAAAAATGATTCATTTAGGAAAGAATACCCGTTCTAAAATTATTTCTAAAGGAATCTCTGCTGGAACTAGCCACAACAGCTACCGCGGCTTAGTAAAAATAGGTCCAAATGCCGACAATTCAAGAAACTTTACACAATGTGATAGTTTGTTAATTGGCGATCGTTGTGGAGCGCATACCTTCCCATACATTGAAAACAAAAACAAATCAGCAAAATTAGAGCACGAAGCAACCACTTCTAAAATTGGAGAGGATCAAGTGTTTTATTTAAATCAACGAGGTATAGATTCGGAGAAAGCCGTAGGACTTATTGTCAATGGTTACGCCAAAGAGGTTTTGAATCAATTACCAATGGAATTTGCTGTTGAAGCACAAAAATTATTAGCGATCTCATTAGAAGGATCTGTAGGATAAGAATAATATAGTTTACGCGCTGGTAAGCAGAAACAATTGAAAACCAACGCATACTCAAGAAAAAGATATGTTAAGCATAAAAAATTTGCATGCGTCTATTGAAGACAAAGAAATATTAAAAGGATTAAATTTAGAAGTTAAAGCTGGGGAAGTTCATGCTATTATGGGGCCTAATGGAGCAGGTAAAAGCACCTTGGGTAATGTATTGGCAGGTAGAGATGCCTACGAGGTAACTTCAGGTTCAGCACTATTGGATGGCGTAGATTTATTGGATTTATCCCCAGAAGATCGTGCTAGAGAGGGTTTATTCTTAGCATTCCAATATCCAGTAGAAATCCCTGGTGTTTCAAACATCAACTTTTTGAAAACTGCCGTTAATGATATCCGCGAATACAAAGGCCTTCCACCTATGGAAGCTAAAGAATTCTTGCAAATGGTTAAAGACAAGCAAAAGCTTGTTGAATTCTCCGCTAACCTAGCGAATCGTTCATTAAATGAAGGTTTCTCTGGTGGAGAAAAGAAACGTAATGAAATATTTCAATTGGCTATGTTAAATCCAAAGCTTTCTATTTTGGATGAAACAGATTCAGGTTTAGATATTGATGCATTAAGAATTGTAGCAAATGGTGTAAATCAATTGCGTTCTGAAGGCAATGCTTTTGTAGTTATTACACACTACCAACGTTTATTAGATTATATTGTTCCTGACTTTGTGCATGTATTGTACAACGGAAGAATTGTTAAATCAGGTCCTAAAGAATTAGCATTAGAACTTGAAGAAAAAGGTTACGATTGGTTAAAAGAACTAGATGCGCAGAACGCCTAAGGCATTAATAGAGAATAGGTAATGAGCGGATTGACAACAAATAACATGAGTACATTAGTAGCAAATTCCTTATTTCAACAGTTGGTTTCAACTTTTGGAGATTTGGACCATAGTAATGATACGCCTTCAGTAAACACCCAAAGAAGGGAAGCTTTTGAGCGTTTTCAAACATTAGGATTCCCTACTGTTAAAAATGAAGATTGGAAATATACCAATATCCATCAATTAGTAAACAAAACTTACTTATTGAATGAAGATGTTGATGTAGCAAATCTTGATTTAAGTAGAGCTGATATTCCAGGCTTAGATGCACACCGCATCGTACTTGTTAATGGGCAATACATTTTAGCGTTTTCATCCTTAGAAGATGAAGTTGGATTGGTATTAAAGCCAATTGAAGAAGCTCAAGAGGAAGTTAACTTTAAAAAACATTTCGCAAAACATGCGGATAAAACAGACTCAGCGCTAGTTGCACTAAATACTGCCTTGCATACTTCAGGTATTTACTTGGAAATCCCTAAAAACAAAGTTGTATCCAAGCCTATTCAAATTATCCATGTTTCTTCTGGAAAACAAGATTTCTTTACACAAACTAGAAACTTGTATGTCTTAGAAACTAATGCGGAGGCTGAAATTATTGAAACATTTATTACAGTAGGTGAAGCTGTTCCTAATTTAAATAATAAAGTTGCTGAAATTGTTCTTCAAGAGAATGCCAAGCTGCAACACTATTATTTACAATTGGCATCCAACCAAAGTAGTTATATCAATCATACAGAAGTATACCAAACAAAACATAGCTTATACAACAATTACAATTGTAATTTCCCAGGCGTTAGTTTTGTTAGAAATGATATTAACGTCAGATTAGATGATGAAAACGTTGAATCTCATTTATACGGTATCAATTTATTAGCAGACAAGCAATTTGTAGATAACCATACGGTAGTAGATCATATGAAACCGCATTGTGAATCTTACGAATGGTATAAAAATATTCCTCAAGATAATTCGGTTGCTGTATTTAACGGAAAAATATTTGTTCGTGAAGATGCACAAAAGACCAATGCATTTCAACAAAATAACAATATGTTAATTGGTGATCATGCAACGGTTTATACCAAACCTCAATTAGAAATATTTGCCGACGATGTAAAATGTTCTCACGGTTGTACCATGGGACAGTTTGACGATGAAGCTTTGTTTTATTTACGCGCTAGAGGTATTGGCGAAGAAAGTGCCCGAATATTATTAGTCCATGCATTTGCATTTGATGTAACTTCTCGATTCTCGAATGAAGTTGTTAGAACCTTCGTCGAAGAATTAGTAGCAAAAGGACTAGAAAGAAATTAGTAGTGTAGTTTTAGTAATAAAGCGTTTAGGCCTGAGCTTAAACGCTTTTTTTATGCATTAGCCTGAACCATCAAAAAGTGTTCCGGTACAGCAATTTTTAATTGTTCTCATTTTAACTAATTTTACCCTTTGGAAAATTTATTGACGAACCATCAAGCTTAGAGATTAAAATATTCCAAGGGTAAATAATTAAGATTTAATTTACCACAGCACAACATTCACTTAACGAAAAAAGCAATAATTTAGCTGTACAGCTCACATTCATGGAAAAGAAACATTGGTTCCGAACCTATATTTTCATCTGGACAGGACAATTCATCTCCTTATTAAGCAGTTCAGCTGTAAATTTCGCTATTATCATCTGGCTAAGTATTGAATACAAATCTGCAGAAGTATTAGCCTTTTCAGCAATCGCTGGTTTATTGCCACAAGGGCTTATAGGTCCATTTGCTGGAGTATACATCGATCGATGGAACCGAAAGAAGGTCATGATATTTGCAGATTTATTTATTGCCTGCTGTACCATTCTCATGACGTTTGCCATCAAGGATGGCCATGTTTCTTTACACCTACTCTATTTATTGATGGCCTGCAGATCCATAGGTTCCGCTTTTCATTCCCCAGCTATGCAAGCCATAGCACCCTTATTAGTACCCGAAGATCAATTACTACGTGTAGCAGGGATCAATCAAATGTTACAGTCCATCAGTAGCATTGCTGGCCCCGCATTAGGCACCTTGGCAATTGCCAGCCTACCCATCAATAAAGTTATCTACCTGGATGTGATAGGCGCTGCCATGGCAATCTGTAGCTTATTATTTGTACACATACCACACCTTCGTGTCCATACAAAAGGATCCATAAAACAAGTGATAAGCGATTTAAGAATTGGACTAGCGGCTATTTACAGGCACCGTGGCATTCGAATGATGTTCTTGTATTCCATGATAGCAACCATGGCGATCTTACCAATAGCAATCCTCTTTCCATTGTTAACCATAGATCATTTTGGAGGCAAGGAATTTGAAATGAGTGTCATCGAAGTCATTTGGGGTATTGGAATGCTTATTGGGGGTTCCTTGCTAAGCATTTTTAAAATTAAACTCTCCAAGATTATCCTTTTAAATGCCATGCACATCCTGCTTGGACTTACCTTTGTCCTATCAGGAATCTTCCCCTCCAATTGGTTCCCAGCATTTGTCTTAGTTACCGGTTTTGGAGGCTTAGCGATGTCTATCTTTTCCGCAACATTTATGACTATCATTCAAGAAAGAGTACCCCCAGAAATGTTAGGAAGGGTATTTTCGTTATATTTTAGTTTTGCTATTATTCCCAGTTTGGTTGGATTATTATTTGCTGGTTCCATTGCCGACATATTAGGCGTTGCCAATGCCTTTATTATCGCTGGTATAGCGCTTATGCTCGTCGGAGTGATGTCTTATTTAACTCCTTCCTTAATGAATATGACGAAGGATAACTAAGCGCGCCAATCGCGCAGAAAATTCACTGTACATCATTCTAATCATCCGGATGATGTGTAGTTCACAGAAATATCCGGATTGATTTCCAATAAGGCATCAACCATCTCTTGATTACTTTGAGGCGAAAAATAAATTTCATCGTATCTATTATAGTATACGATGATTCCATGCTCCGCAGTGGCAGGTTTCATTCCTACCCATAGCGTTCTGCCTACCTCTATTTTATGAATATCTTTAATCCGAATAGATCCAAAAAGAAAAAAACTGCGGTAATAAATCTTCCCTTCAAACAGGCGGTACCTTGTCGTCCATTGAATTATCAAGAAAACTAGCGTGATTATACCGTATTGGATCAGCAAAAACTGTATTGATTTCCAAAAATCTCTTTCTAGCGCAAGGAACAAGAAAAACAATGGAGAAATCCATAAATAAACCTTGCCGTAGGACTTAAAATCTAACTTTGGTTTAAATATTTGCATAGTCTAAAATAAAAAAAACTTCCCTGATTAGGAAGTTTTTCTGAGCGAAAGACGAGATTCGAACTCGCGACCCCAACCTTGGCAAGGTTGTGCTCTACCAACTGAGCTACTTTCGCTTTTGCTGCCTCAAAAATACAACAATAGACAGGTTTTATCAATATTTTAAGGTATTTTTTTCTTACCGTAATTGCTATAATTTGTGAATTAGACCGTTATGGCATCAATACAATTCATCCCATCGATCGCTGCAGAAACAATCCCACCTGCATAACCTGCCCCCTCTGCACATGGATACAATCCTTGAACATCTGGATGCTGCAAGGTATCTTTATCTCTTGGAATTCGAATAGGCGAAGAAGTTCTTGATTCCACGCCTACCAAGATCGCTTCGTTTGTGTAATAGCCTTTCATTTTTTTACCAAAAATAGGTAAAGCCCCCTGCAATGCCCGATAGACAAAGGATGGCAATACCTCTCTTAAGTCTACCGATCGCGTTCCTGGTTTATACGAATTATCGGGCAAGTCTAGGGATACTTTATGCTGAACAAAATCGACCATACGTTGCGCTGGAGCCACTAAATTTCCCCCACCCAATGTAAAAGCCCGCTGTTCAATCTCGCGTTGAAAATTCAATAGTGCAAAAGGGTCTTCAGCGGCATTAGCAACATCTTCCAAATTTATTTGAATAACAGTTCCCGAATTTGCGTGAGGATTATTGCGTTTGGAGGGAGACCATCCATTCACCACAATTTCAGAATGATCCGTCGCACATGGGGCTATTATTCCTCCAGGGCACATACAAAATGAAAATACACCCCGTTCATCAACTTGTTCTACTAAACTATAATAAGCTGGTGGTAGATTTTCTGGACGTACCGAACAATGGTATTGTGCTTGATCAATAATGGCCTGAGGATGTTCGATGCGAACCCCTAATGCAAAAGGTTTCGCTTCCAGTTGCCAGCCTTTGCTACGGAACAATTCGAAGATATCCCGAGCAGAGTGTCCTGTTGCTAATACAACATGTGCAGCTTTTAACCATTCCCCATTTTCCAATTTAACACCAGTCACTTTTCCAAAACTAGCGGTTATATCGATGGCTTTCGCGTCAAAATGAACTTCTCCGCCACATTCGATGATGCGTTGACGCATACTTTCAATAATATGAGGCAATTTGTTCGTCCCAATATGAGGTCGTGCATCTACCAAAATATCTTCCGTAGCTCCATGTTCCACAAAAATAGACAGCACTTTCTGCACATCACCACGCTTGTTAGATCGGGTATATAGTTTGCCATCAGAATAAGTTCCAGCGCCTCCTTCACCATAACAATAGTTAGATTCCGGATTTACGATTCCTTCCCTATTTATTTTCGCCAAGTCCCTTCGACGATCCTGAACAGCCTTCCCTCGCTCGATAACAATAGGCTTCAATCCACGCTCAATACAACGATACGCGGCAAATAAGCCTGCGGGGCCCGCTCCAATTATTATAACAGCTGTTGCATCCTGCACCGATTGTAAAGCGGAGATATGCTTCGGCAATTCTACGGGTTCATCAATAAAATACACAACCCTTAGTCTAAAAAGCACTTGCTTAGCACGCGCATCAATAGACCTTTTGCGGATATGGAAACCTTGAATACGTTCAAGAGTGACTTTTAACTTCTTTGAACCCATCTGTAGAATACGATCGGGAGCATCGAGTTCTTCGGGATTAAGGGCAATTTCAATTTCTTTTTGCATAATATGGTTGGGGATTTAGCCCAAAAGCATACAAAGTTACCAATTCCTGCCATATTTTCCTTTATGTTCAGGATTGGTATATGGTTTGTTATTGCATATATTAAAAACTATTTCTTAATTTTAAAAAATACAAGTAAAAAATTACACATGAAAAGATTATTAATTGCAGTCGTAGGTTTATTTACAGCACTTTCATTCAGTTCTTGCGGATACAATACCATGGTTTCCCAAGATGAAAATGTAAAAGGAAAATGGGCTCAAGTTGAAAACGCATATCAACGCCGAGCAGATTTAATTCCTAATCTTGTAAACACCGTAAAAGGAGCTGCTCAGCATGAGCAAGGTACTTTAACTGCGGTTACAGAAGCTCGCGCTAAAGCTACCTCTGTATCTGTAGATCCAGCTAATTTGAGTGAAGAAGCTATAGCTAATTACCAACAAAACCAAGATGCACTAACGCAGTCTTTGGGTCGTTTATTAGTCAGTGTAGAAGCTTACCCTGATTTGAAAGCAAATTCGAATTTCCAAGAATTACAGGCGCAATTAGAAGGTACAGAAAATCGTATCTCTGTAGAACGTAGAGCATTTAATGAAGCGGTACAAGAGTACAATACCACCGTACGTAGTTTCCCGAACAATATTATGTCGGGTATCTTTGGTTTCAAACAAAAAGGTACATTCAAAGCTACTGAAGGTTCGGATAAAGCTCCAACCGTTCAATTTTAATAAATAATCATATTTATGAAACGTAAAGATGAGTGTTGCGACCATAGGCTACAGCATTCATCTTTTCTATTTTTGGGAAGATGGAGATTTTAAATCAAGAAGAGCAAGAGAAAGTAGTTCAGGCCATCAGCTTAGCTGAAAATCAAACCTCCGGGGAGATTAGACTGGTCATGGAAAGAAGATTAAAGGGGGATGATGTCTATAAAAAGGCGACCTCCTATTTTGAAAAATTGAACATGCACAAAACCAACCAACGGAACGGTGTATTGATTTATTTAGCTACCGATGATCACCAATTTGCCATTATTGGCGATATAGGGATTAATCAAAAAGTACCTGCTGATTTTTGGGAAATCACCAAGGAAGAAATGTTAAATTTCTTTCGTAAAGGAGATTTTACAAATGGATTAATTAGTGGTATTCAAATGGCCGGACAACAACTATCAACCTATTTCCCTAGAAAGGAAGATGACATTAATGAACTACCTAACGACATATATTTTGGTAAATCATAAACCTATGAACAGAACTGTTCAATTCTTATCGAAATCCTCGAAATTTATTTATGCGACCTTTCTTTTAATAAGCATATCTATTATCACTTTTGCACAGGATTTCCCTGCCGTACCTAACAAACTTGTCACCGATTACACCAATACCCTTACCGCTTCAGAATTACAACAATTAGAGCAGAAGCTTTTGTCTTTTGAAGACTCTACTACTTCTCAAATTGCGGTGGTCGTTATGAATTCGACCGGGGATTATGATATTGCAGATTATGGCGATCGACTAGCCCAAAAATGGGGTATTGGCGATAAAAAATATAACAATGGTATATTATTATTAGTTGCCTTAGGCGATCGTGCGATGACTATTCGTACTGGATATGGCATGGAAGGCGCTATTCCAGATATCATAGCCTATCGTATTATTGAAAATGAAATAAAGCCTGCATTCCGACAAGGCGCATATTACGCTGGGATTGATCGCGGAGTTAATGCCTTGATTTCCTATAGCAAAGGTGAATACAAAGCAGACCCTAATGAGCATAAATTATCGACAGAAGGTGGTCGTGGCATCCCAATCATATTCGTTATCATTGTTGTATTTATCGTCATTAGTGTAATATCCAAACGCGGCGGTGGTGGTAATAACGGTGGCGGTAAAGTGATGGGTGGTAAAGGTGCTTCTGATTTATTTTGGTGGACATTACTTAACTCCTTAGGCCGTGGCGGAAATGATGATGATGATGGTGGTGGATTTGGTGGTGGCGGCTTCGGTGGAGGTGGCGGTTTCGGTGGATTTGGTGGTGGTGGATTTGGCGGTGGCGGAGCTAGCGGCAGGTGGTAAATTGCAATGATATTTGTACATTTACTTCATAATTTATACTAATTGAAGATGAAGAGATTAATTTTAAGCACATTAGCAGCGGTACCAGCCCTGTTATTTGCACAAGAAGACTTTACCTTAAAAGGTAAGATTGAAAATGTAGATAGTCCCGCAAAAGTCTATCTAATGTATGCGAATGATGGCCAACGTATGTTGGATTCAGCATCAGTTTCCAAGGGTGAATTTACGTTTAATGGAACGGTAAGTATCCCGACAGAAGCACGTTTGACCTTATCACCAGAAGGAAAGGCTTTACGAGAATTGAAACAACCTGACTATGTAACCTTGTACTTATCAAAAGGTGTAATTCAGCTGAAAGGTGCTAAACTAGCCGATGCTGCAATCTCCGGAACGGATATCAATAAAGATTACCTAGCTTACAAAGAATTATCAAAAGATTTTACAACCTCATTTGCTGCTCTAAATAAAGAATTTGAACAGGCTTCTGATGAGCAGAAGAAAGATCAAACTTTTATCGCGAGCCTACAAGAACGTGCAGGTAAGCTTTATGAGAATCAAGAAAAAATCAATCTGGACTACATTGCTAATAATCTTAAAAGTTTTGTCGCATTAAATCTTTTAGAACAAGCTGTTTCTGCAGAAAATTTAAATGATTTTATCATTCCCACTTTTGATAAATTTGATCCAACATTAAAAAGCTCAAAAAAAGGTCAAAGCATCAGCGCTAAAATTGAAAAGCTAAAAGCAGTTTCCATAGGTAGCATCGCTCCTGAATTTGCATTGCCAGACACCTCAGGAAATGTATTAGCTTTATCTTCGCTACGAGGAAAATATGTATTAATAGATTTCTGGGCTAGTTGGTGTGGACCATGTCGTCAAGAAAACCCAACTGTCGTTGCGGCTTTTAATAAATTTAAAGACAAAAATTTCACCGTTTTAGGGGTGTCATTAGATCGTGAGAATGCCAAAGATGCTTGGTTAAAAGCAATTAAGGATGACAAGCTGGAGCAATGGCCTCATGTTTCTGATTTGAAATTCTGGCAATCTATTGTCGTACCTATGTATGCAATCCAAGGAATTCCTCAAAACTTTTTAATTGACCCAAGTGGGAAAATCATCGCTTCAAATTTAAGAGGCCCTGCTTTGGAAGCTAAATTAACCGAACTAATAAAATAATTCTGCTCATGCAGCATAACATAATAGGGCCATATGATTCATATGGCCCTATTGTTTTTCAAGAACAGCTAACCAAATAGATTCCTAAAGATGTCTTCTAGGGTAGCCACAGGCCTTACCAAGATCTGGTATTTCTTTACATCCAGCCCCTTACTGTTATATTTAGAGATAAATATTTGTTCAAATCCTAACTTCTCTGCTTCCTGTATGCGTTGTTCGATGCGATTTACTGCTCTTATTTCCCCAGACAAACCCACTTCTCCTGCAAACGTAATCGTTGAAGGCAATGCGATATCCTGTTGAGAAGATATTAAGGAGGCTATTACCGCCAAATCAATGGCTGGGTCTTCAACCCGAAGTCCGCCGGCAATATTAAGAAAAACATCCTGAGCACTTAATCGAAACCCAAAGCGTTTCTCCAACACGGCCAATAACATATTTAAACGTTTGGTATCAAATCCGGTAGAACTCCGCTGTGGCGTTCCAAATGCAGAATTGGACACTAAAGCCTGTACTTCAATCATCAATGGACGAATTCCTTCCAACATAGCCGCAACAGCCACTCCACTGACAGGTTCCTCGCGCTGCGACAGCATGATCTCTGAGGGATTAGAAACCTCCCGAAGACCGGATCCTTGCATTTCATAAATCCCTAATTCGGAAGAAGACCCAAATCGATTTTTAACCGCTCTCAAAATCCGGTATACATGGTGACGATCGCCTTCAAATTGCAGAACCGTATCCACCATATGTTCCAAAACTTTGGGCCCAGCAATGGAACCATCTTTCGTAATATGACCCACTATAAAAACCGGTGTATTTGTCTCTTTAGCAAACCTCAATAACTCCGCAGTACATTCTCGAACTTGAGATACCGAACCAGGAGCTGATTCGATTTGAGCTGTATGTAATGTTTGGATGGAATCGATCACCACCACGTTTGGCTCCACCTGATCTATCTGCTTAAAGATGTTCTGCATAGACGTTTCCGTCAAAATAAAACAGTTGGCATTGGAATGCTGAGATAAGCGTTCAGCCCTCATTTTTATTTGCTGTTCACTTTCTTCGCCAGAGATGTATAACGTTTTCACTTTGGGTAGTCCCAAAGCCAATTGCAGCATCAAGGTCGATTTTCCAATTCCTGGTTCTCCACCGATCAAGACCAAAGAACCTGGCACTATTCCTCCTCCTAACACCCGATTGAATTCACGATCTAGCGTTTCTAAACGCTGTTCTTCGCTATAAACAATCTCATGAATTATCGCAGCCTTATTCGTGCGCTTACTCGCTCCTACAGGACTAGCACTGCTACGCCACTCGGGGACTCGAGAAGATGCTTTCTCGACGACCTCCTCGACAAAACTATTCCACTGCTTGCAGGATGGACATTGGCCCAACCATTTGGGCGATTCATAGCCACAAGATTGACAGAAATATGCTGATTTTGACTTTGCCATTCAGCGAATTTAAAAAATTGTACGCAGGTATTGTAACAAAACACTACTATTGTAGACAAATAACCGTACATGAATACCAACCTGGAACAAGAGTTCGTCGTGTTATTGGAAAATAATCAAAATATTCTCCACAAAATCTGCAAACTATATACTGCAGATTTAGATGCACATCAGGATTTGTTCCAAGAAATGGTGATTCAACTTTGGAAATCATATCCAAAATTTAAAGGAGACGCTAAGTTTTCTACTTGGGCTTATCGAGTTTCTTTAAATACAGCAATTTCTCTTTATCGGGGAAAACGAACCAAAATAACCTTGGTAGAATGGGATCAATCCTTCGCCAACATCCGTTATGAAGAATACAATGCCGATGAAGAGGAGCAACTCAAACACTTGTATGATGCCGTGAGGCAATTGAATGATATTGACAAAGCGCTGGTATACATGTATTTGGAAGATAAAGATTATGCAGAAATTTCTGAAACACTTGGGATTAGCGAAGTAAATGCAAGAGTGAAAATGAACCGCATCAAAAGTAAATTAAAAGTTATGTTAGCTAAGAAAGGAGTTGTCTAATGGATGGGTTAGATTTATTAAAAAAACACTGGCAAAAAAATGAAGAATTTCCTCAAATCAATAAAGAGGAAATCCGTGGAATGTTGCATAAAAACTCTTCTTCCATTGTGAAATGGATATTTTATATAAGTGTCATTGAACTATTTTTAGGATTAGCGCTTAATATTGCCTATTTATTCTATGATAAAGAGCCGAATACGGAACACATCTTTTTCCGTGTGATGAATGACTTTGTTGATATTGCGACTTACCTTATCATTGTTTATTTTGTGTATATTTTTTTCAGTCAATATAAAAACATTAAAAACACCAAAAACACCAAGGAACTACTAAATAGTATCTTAAAAACACGAAAAACCGTTAATTACTACATAAAATTTAATATCTATTTTATTATTTATGCCGTCACCTGTTCCAGTATCTCCGTGCTTTATGATCGGTACCAAGAAAATAACCATGTTGGGGAAATCATTTTTGTATCCATCATCGTTATCCTATTGATGAGCCTTTTTGCATGGCTATTTATTTTTATCGTCAAGGGTTACTACCGCATTATTTACCTCAGGTTAGTAAAAAAACTAGATAAGAATTATGAACAATTATTGGAATTAGACGCTGATGAAATAGAAACCCCGCTAAAAACGGAATAAGCTTTTTTCATCATTAAATAAATCCCATTGCTCATAAAATGGGATTTCGCGATGTTGTATCTACCTATCCCAGCAACATTGAATGCGCGAAGACTTGATAAGCGAATCACCTCACAGCATTAAACCCAAAAATTAAAAATCATAGTGGGCATTTAAAACAAAAAGACTTGCTCTCTTACGGATCTCCTTCGGATCTTAGTCGGAAATGCATTGAAACAGCATCGTAAATTTCCGAAGGAGATGCGACAGAAACCCAATGAAAAACCAGTCTAGTTTAGCACTAGATTGCAGAATAAATAAGCGCCATATCGCTTATGGTATTGGAGATTGACTAATTAATCTTAAGTATAAAAAAGCGAGATAAAATAGACCTTCAATAAAAAGGGCCTGTATCCATGCAGATACAAGCCCTTTTCAATTATACTGGAAGAAAATTAATTTAATCCTCTTTTATTCATTAAGTGAATTGGATCAGGGTCTGTACCACGAAACTTACGGTACATTTCTGCTGGGTTTCCAGTACCTCCACGCTCTAAGATATTGCTACGGAAAGACGCTGCTGTAGCAGGGTCGTACAATCCTTTTTCTTTAAACGCAGCAAAAGCATCGCTATCTAATACTTCCGACCAGATGTAACTATAATATCCTGCAGAATAACCACCTTCAAAAATATGTTTGAAATTGGTACTACGGTATCTTGGAATAATCGCATCAATCAATCCAATTTTTTGCATAGCTGCTTTTTCAAACGCATTGCTATTTTCTGCTGTAATGGCCGATGTAGCACTGTGGTAATTCATATCCAATATAGAAGCTGCCAAATATTCTACCGTCGCAAAACCTTGATCAAAAGTTCCTGCTTTTTGCAATTTTTCTATTAATGCATCAGGAATCGCTTCTTTGGTTTGGAAATGCTTCGCATAACTTTTTAACACTTCAGGATCAGAAGCCCAGTTTTCCATTATTTGTGATGGAAGTTCCACAAAATCACGTGGAACGGATGTACCCGCCAAACTTCTATATTTCACATTTGAAAACAATCCATGTAAAGCATGACCAAACTCATGGAATAAGGTACTTGCTTCATCAAAGGTTAATAAAGCTGGATTTTTACCTACTGGTTTTGTGAAATTGCACACGATAGAAATAACTGGTGCAATGCGTTTACCATCTTTTTTACGTTGACTTCTATAGGAAGTCATCCAAGCTCCCGATTGTTTTGAATCCCGAGGAAAGAAATCGGCATATAATAAGCCTAAATGTGAACCATCTTTATCACGTACTTCGTAAACTTCCACTTCTGGATGATAAACAGGTACATTATTCAAAGCAATAAAGGTAATGCCCCATAATTTATTTGCAGTTGCAAATGCACCTTCACGCACATCCGCTAAACTGAAATAAGGTTTAATTTCCTCTTCGTTTAATGCATACCTTTTTTGACGAATTTTCTCTTGATAATAACGCCAATCATAAGGTGCTACCTTAAACGTATCCTTAGCAGCAACAATTTCTTTTTGAATATCAGCGGCTTCTACCTTTGCTTTTTTCAACGCTGGAGTCCATAATTTATTCAATAAGCTATTTACATTCGCAGGATTTTCTGCCATGGAGTTTTCCAAAACATAGGCCGCATGTGAATCATATCCCAACAATTTGGCTTTTTCAAGACGCTTATTCGCAATATCAATTAAGATCTTATTGTTATCTTGTTCATTACCTTGATTACCACGTAACTGATATGCATTCCAAATTTTCTTACGCAATTCGCGATTATCTGCATATTGTAAGAATGGCATTACAGATGGGTTTTGTAGGGTAAATACCCATTTGCCATCTTTTCCTTTTTCTTTAGCTACTGCAGCTGCCGCTTCTTTTAATGCCTCGGGTAAACCGGCAAGATCAGCCTCCTTATCGACTACTAACTCAAAAGCATTTGTTTCTGCTAAAGAATTTTGCTTAAATTTTTTGGTTAATACCGAAATATCTGCATTGATTTTCTTCAACTTTTCTTTATCGGTATCATTTAAATTAGCTCCTGAACGAACAAAACGCTTATAGGTCTCCTCCAATAGTTTTAAATCTTCTGCATCTAAACCTAAGGCTGCCTGCTGCTCATAGACCGATTTTACACGACCAAATAACTTTGGGTTCATCGAAATCTCATCGTAATGTGCAGATAAAATTGGGGCAAGATCTAAATCAATTGCACCTAAAGAATCGTTGGTATTGGCACTGTTTAAGTTTAAAAAAACAATGTTTACTTTATTTAATAGTTCGCCTGCATTTTCTAGGGCAACGATTGTATTTAAAAATGAAGATGCTTCTTCATTATTTACAATCGAATCGATTTCTAAATTGTGCTGTTCTATTGCTTCTTTAAAAGCGGGTCTGAAGTGTTCATCTTTGATTAAATCAAATGGTGGAACCTCAAAATTGGTTTCATAGTTGGCTATTAGTGGATTTTTCAAATGTGCGGCTTCCTCCTTTTTAGCTTCGTTGTTACACCCTACCATCATACTGGCCAAGACCACGCAGTAGGGTAAAAAACTCTTTTTAGTCATTCTAAGATCTTTTAATTCAAATTTTTGTGCAAAGGTAAAGATAATTTAAAATTATTAACAAGCATTTCCAAGACTTATCTCATCACATTGTTAAATTATTAATAATTTAAATGTAACATATATTTGATTTATTCGTCTAATAGACAAACTATTAAAACATGAAAGATTTCTTTTGGTGGTGTGCAGGTATTCATAAAGCCAGTTTATTGAAATATCCTGAAGAGCATAATAAATACCTAAGCATAGGGGCTACAATTTTCTTCACTGGATTGTTTGCCGCTCTGGCAGGTGGCTATGCGCTATATTTTGTGTTTAGTGGGAGTGATTTTGCGATATTATACGCATTACTATTTGGTACTATTTGGGGCTTAGCCATTTTCAACTTAGACCGCTATATCGTTTTGAGTATTGATAAAAGTAAAAGTGGGGGCATGCAGTTCTTACAAGCCTTACCTCGAATTTTATTGGCAATTCTGATCGGTTTGATTATCTCCCGTCCTTTGGAATTAAAAATATTTGATAAGGAGATAAAAGAATACCTTCGTGCGGAATACCTTGTACAGCAAAATGCAAAAATTGACACCTTAAACAAAACCTTTGAGAATAAATATCGGGTTGAATATGGTCAAATGAATGCTTTAAAAATCCAAGCAGATTCTATGGATGCAAGTATTAAAACGGCTAGGCAACAAATGAATCATGAAATATTTGGAACTAAAACCCAAGAGACTTCGGGAGTTATGGGCTATGGCCCTTATGCTAAAATGAAAGAAGCGGAACTCAAAAAGCAAGAAGTTTATTTGGATAGTTTACGATCGCGCATTAACCTTAAGGAGTCCGAATTATTAAATAGGAAAACTGCCGAAGGATTGATGAGTCAGCGGATCCTTTCGGATAGAACATTGGATAGTGCGATTCAAGTGGCAGGCTTTGCCGATCGAAATGCAGCATTGAGTAATCTCCATAAGAAACCCGATGGAACCGTAAACCAATCTACTGAATATGCCGTTATTTTCATTGCCTTACTCTTTATATTCTTCGAATGTTTACCTGTATTTGTCAAATTAATGAGTGGTCGCGATGCTTATGATAATGCGTTGAAAAATCAAAAAGAAATTCACTATTATGAATCTGACACGGAAGTCCGTGTAGAGAAAACGGCGATAGACAAAATAGATGATTTTCGAATAGAAGCTTCCATAAAGCGACGAATGGATAATTTAGAGCAAGAATTTACGGAAAATTAGAATGGCTTTCTTCGGAAATCAGTATACTTGTTCTTCATCTAAAAGTCAACATGAAGAATAAGCGATTTTCGATTATGGCGCTAGCCCTAATTGCGCTAGTAAATAGCGCCCATGCACAAGAAAAGAGAGGTAGAATCCGAGATTTTGGAATCCAAATCGGAATTTTGACACCAGGAAAAAACAATGCCATAACGGATGTGGCAGGCGTAAAAGTTGGCCATCAAACCCTAATAGCGGGAGATCATATTCGAACTGGTGTAACGGCAATACTTCCTCATGATGGGAATCTATTTCAAGAAAAAGTGGCTGCTGCAGTCTATGTAGGCAATGGCTTCGGAAAAATGATGGGCATTTCCCAAATTCAAGAATTGGGAAATATAGAAACTCCTATCCTACTGACGAACACCTTAAATGCAGCTAAAGTAGCTGATGGCTTAATTGATTACATGCTGGCATTAGCAGGGAATGAGCGAGTACGATCTGTAAATACAGTGGTAGGGGAAACTAACGATGGCGGACTGAACGATATTCGTGGTCGTCATGTTGAGGCAAAAGATGTCTTAAATGCTATTGAAAAAGCGAGTTCTGGACCGGTTCAGGAGGGAAACGTTGGGGCAGGTACGGGTACCGAATGCCTGGGGTATAAAGGTGGTATCGGGACTGCTTCTCGAAAACTTCCGGCTTCTAAAGGAGGCTATACCGTTGGCGTATTGGTTCAAAGTAATTTTGGCGGCATTCTGCAGATTAATGGTGCACCCGTAGGTCGAGAAATGCATAATTTCTATATGCAGCAACCTAAGGAAACTCACAAAGTAGACGGTTCTTGTATGATTGTCATTGCGACTGATGCTCCACTATCCCCTAGAAACTTAGAACGATTGGCAAAGCGTTCTTACATCGCCTTTGGGAATGTAGGTTCCTTTTCTTCCAATGGCAGTGGGGATTATTCCATTGCTTTCAGCACCAACCCCAGCAATCGTGTTTCACATGAAATGAAAAACATAAGTCTTGAAACGGAGGAAATGGGAAATGATTTTATGTCCCCATTGTTTTTAGCTGTTTGGGAAGCAACGGAAGAAGCAATCTTAAACTCTATGTTTATGGCTGAAGATATGAAGGGTATAAACGGTAGAACAGTCAGTGCCATCCCAATTAATGAGACTTTGAAAATTTTGAAAAAATACAACGCCTTAAATCATGATACTTTACCAAAAGCTATTCGTCAATAAAATCTGGTTTATAGCAACTTGTTATATTTTAACCTGCTTTTCAAATTTTACCTATGGCCAAACAAGTCCATTAACAGAACCTAAGGACAACCATAGCCTAAAGTGGAAGGAGGTTTATCAATTGCTACAACGAGATAGTATTCCTGGTATCTCTTATGCTTATCATCAAAATGGCACTTTCAGTTATACAGGACTAGGGTTTAAAAAAAGCAAAGAACTTGACCATGTAGACTACCATACCGTATTTCAAGCAGCTTCCTTAACCAAAGTATTGGCCGCATACGTGTTCTTTCGGTACATGGACAAGGGTTTGATCAGCTTAGACAAACCATTGTGGGACTATTATCAATACGATCGATTAAAGAATCATCCCTATAAACATCTGATTACCGCTAGAATGGTTTTAACGCATCGTACCGGACTTTTGAACTGGGAAGGCAATGTTCCGTCAGAGGCTTGGAGAAATACGCCCTTGACGGCTCAATTCACTCCTGGTGCAGATTATATGTATTCGGGTGAGGGGTTTTATTTTCTCCAAAAAACATTGGAACACATCAGTAAAAAATCGTTTAAAAAATTAGTAGAGCAAGAAATCTTCAAACCATTTGGTATGAAAGATTCGGAAATAGTTTGGAAGAACAAATTGAAAAAAAATGCGGCTATAGGCCATTATTCTGGAGCAAAACCTCGCAAACTAGGAAAATACCACAAAAGTAATGCGGCATATACCTTATATACGACCGCTTTGGACTATACTAAATTTATCGAAAAGGCTATTTTCAAAGGTTTCGGCTTACAGCCCAGCACGCATCACCTGATGTTGGAAAAAGCAGCTGAAGCGAAAAAAGGAAAAGAAGTAAGCATGGAAGATCAGCATGTACCCTGTGCATTAGGTCTACGCATGCAAATCAATGAGGTTGGAACTGCTTATTGGCATACTGGATCCAACCCTGGCTTTCGTTGCTTTTTTATTGCCTATCCGGAAACTCAAGAAATTTTAACAGTTTTTACAAATTCAGAGGATGGTTTCAAGATAATACCAGACATGTTGGCGTTATTTTTGAATAATAATCAAACATTCTGGATGTACACTTGGCGCCAGGGTGAATTAGATTAAGAAAGGAATTGATATGATAGGTATAGTAGGTGGTGTCGGCCCATTGGCTGGGGTAGACATTGTTAAAAAAATAATTGAAGAAACTATTGCTTCACGGGATCAGGATCATCTTCCGGTCTTATTATCCTCTCAACCTCATCGGATAGCCGACCGTACAGCCTATTTATTGGGTAATACGGTGACCAATCCTGGGTTTGCATTGGCAGATATCGCTTTGGAATTAGGCCATGCTGGAGCAACCATTGTTGCTATTCCATGCAATACAGCACATTCGCCACGCATATTTGATCTGGTGAAGGAGGAACTTTTATTGAAGAATGCTTCCCTTCGTTTAATGAATATGCTGGATGAAACGACCCTGTTTATAAAAGAACATTTTGCAAATAGTACCGTTGCTGTCTTATCAACTACAGGCACCCGGAATACGGCCTTGTACAAAACTAGCCTTGAAAAGCAGGGATTAACTTGCATTGAACCCAATGACTTATGGCAAGAAAAGGTTCAACAGGCGATTTATGATGAATCGTATGGCATTAAAGCGTTTTCATCGCCAGTCACTCGAAGGGCGCATGATGAGCTAGTGGCTGCTATTCAGGAACTGAAAAGCCAGGGGGCACAAGTCATTATCTTAGGTTGTACGGAGCTACCTCTAGCACTTCGGGAGAAATCTTATGACGGATTGCCCGTTATTGATCCTAACCGAATATTGGCTAGGGCATTGATTAAAGAATTTGATCCGACTAAACTATTGCCTTTTGAATAACAACAGACAATAGTTTAAGGTTATAAAACAGGAGGAATATCTAATCATGGAGTCCGAATTGGAGCTTCTTAAATTAAACCTTTTTTTGTTTATAGATTCCAATGAATAATACCCCTCCAATAGGATTGGAGTCTATTTTAAATAAATTTGAAAAATATGAATATGAAATTCTTTACACTTACCCTTTCCCTCTTGCTAGGTTTATTTATGGCATCGAATGCGCAGGAAATGGTTTTAAAAGTAGATCCTGCTCTATTTCCACAGCCTGATAAGGGTTATAAGAAAATGATTATTGAAGTCCCTTACTCATCGAATGATGCGCTTAAGAAGATCGAATTTCTAGTTGGTAAAACAATGGAAGTGGATGGCTGTAATCACTTTGCTCTGCAAGGAACCTTAGAGAAAAAAGATTTGCAGGGTTGGGGTTATGAGTATTATGTTTTCCAGACAAAAGGTGAAGTCATAGCGACACAAATGGGTTGCCCAGATGCCCCAAAGCGACAATTATTTGTTGCAGCTCAACCAACACTAGTGCGTTATAATGGAAAAATGCCGATTGTAATCTATGTTCCTGAGGAATATGATGTGCAATTTAAAATTTACCAAACGGATAAAGAAGTGTATCGGGCGGCTGAAGCTAAGAAATCAAAAAATTAGATGCGTTAAATTTTTACTATATTGTTGAACCTAGGCCATTGAAAAGGTCTAGGTTTTTTTAAATGCTATAGCATTTCATTTAATATTATATTATGCCTTATCAAACTATACAAGAAATTGATCAAATCTATACGCTTCAATGGAAGTATAAGAATGAAATTAAGCATAGCAGTGCCCAACAACGTAAAACCATGTTGAAAAATCTTCTTGAAAAAATTATTCAAGAAGAGAAAGCCATAGAGGAAGCTCTTTACTTAGATTTCCATAAGTCCAGTATGGAAACAGATATTACAGAGATCTTGGCAGTACAGTTCGAAATACGGCATCTATTAAAAAAATTATCGTCATGGATGAAGGACAAGTCGGCAGGATGGTTCTGGATGTTCCCAAATGTATCGGCCTCTTTACACTATGAACCTAAAGGCAATACGTTAATCATTACTCCTTGGAATTATCCTTTTCAGCTTCCTATGGTGCATTTAGCCTCAAGTATTGCTGCAGGGAATACCGCAATATTGAAATTATCGGAATTTTCTCCACATATCAATCAAGTCATTCGTCGCATTATTGAAGCCGTGTTTCCTCAGAAACATATTGCCGTAATCGAAGGCGCTGTGGAAGAGACTACGCATTTATTAAGTCTTCCGTTTGACCATATCCACTTTACAGGTTCGCCTAAGGTAGGTAAAATTGTGATGGCGGCCGCAAGTAAGCATCTTACGGACATCACCTTAGAATTGGGTGGGAAATCTCCGGCTGTAATCGACAAAAATGTTTCGATTCGCTCGGTAGTCAAAAACATCATCTGGGCAAAGTTTGTCAATGCAGGCCAAACCTGTATTGCACCAGACTATTTGTTGGTGAATAAGAAAATCAAAGCCGAACTGGAAAGCACGTTTAAAGAGGAAATGCTTGAAGCTTTTGGTCCTAATCCACAACATTCGCCTGATTATGCTAGAATAATTAATGATGATCAGTTCAAACGATTAGCACAGCAGTTGGAAGAAGCGAAAGTTTTGGGAGCTCAAATTATTGCGGGAGGTAAAATGGACGAAAAAGATCGATATATAGCCCCAACAGTCATTACTCAGGTAGCAAATACCAATAAATTGATGCAAGAAGAGATATTTGGCCCTATTCTTCCAATTGTTTACTATCAGCAAATTGATGAGGCTATTCAATTGATCAATAGCAAAGAAAAACCATTGGCATTATATGTTTTTAGCAAAGATCCCATTTTCAATAAACATATCATCCGACATACCAGTGCAGGTTCTACCTGCATCAACGATGCGATGATTCAAATTTTACATCCGAATCTTCCTTTTGCTGGAGTAAACCATTCTGGTATTGGGCAATCAATGGGATGGTATGGTTTCAAATCTTTTTCACACGAAAGAGCTATAGCTAAATCAAACTTTTTTCCGATGTCCTCTTTATTTTGGTTTCCATACACGGAGAAAACAAATAAGATTCTGAAAACGATCAAGCGATTTCTTTAACCGAAGATCTTATCCCATAAGGATTTTTTTATCCCTACGTAGTACTCTCCATCTTCTTTTTTCAATGGATACATTCGGATATAATTGCCTTGGCGCTCATCTCCTTTTCCAGTAACGATGTCAAATCGATGGCGATGAAAAGGACAAATCAATTTACCATCTTCACACCAACCATGTGTTAGATCTGCTCCAGCATGCGGACATCGGCTTGAGGTTACTGACATAACCCCGTTTTCTCTAATGATACAGAGCTTTTTACCGGCCACATGCAATGCTTTAACATAATCCCTACTTTCATCTATTTTGCTAGGCACTTTATGCCAAACTAATTCATCATCCATAGTTGTGTTTTGTAATCCAAAAATAAAGATAAGCTTTCCTGAAAAAAATAAAGGCTATCCAATAAATTGGATAGCCTTTATGATATCATTTCGTATACTGCTTATACGAATTTCTTAGCGTTGATTTTACGCTCGTTTTCTGTCAAGTAGATTTTACGTAAACGAATACTTTGAGGAGTAACCTCGATGTATTCATCACCTTGGATATATTCCATACATTCTTCTAATGAGAATTTAATGGCTGGTGCAATACGAACGTTGTCATCAGATCCTGAAGCACGCATGTTCGTTAATTGCTTTCCTTTCGTAACATTAATCGTTAAATCATTATCACGGATATGCTCTCCCAATACTTGTCCTTCATAAATATCAACACCTGGATCTACAAAGAAACGTCCACGATCTTGTAATTTATCAATAGAATAAGCGGTAGTTGATCCTGTATCTAAGGAGATCAATACCCCAGCTAAACGTCCAGGGATATTTCCTTTCCAAGGTTCGAAACCTTTCAAACGGTGCGCCATTACAGCTTCCCCAGCTGTAGCAGTCAATACGTTATTACGTAAACCAATGATACCACGAGAAGGAATAGAGAATTCTAAGTGTTGCATATCGCCTTTAGATTCCATCACCAATAACTCACCTTTACGTTGTGTTACCAATTCAATCACTTTACCGGAAACCTCCGCAGGAACATCAACTACCAATTCTTCAATTGGCTCATTCTTTTGTCCATTGATTTCTTTCACGATAACCTGAGGTTGTCCTACTTGTAATTCGTATCCTTCACGACGCATCGTCTCAATCAATACGGATAAATGTAGAATACCACGACCATATACTAACCAAGCATCCGGAGAATCCGTAGGAACAACGCGCAATGCTAAGTTTTTCTCTAATTCTTTTTGTAAACGATCATAAATATGACGAGAAGTAACGAATTTACCTTCTTTACCAAAGAACGGTGAGTTGTTAATCGTAAACAACATGTTCATTGTAGGTTCATCGATGTGCATAACTTCCAATTGCTCAGGATTTTCGAAATCTGCAATAGTATCACCAATTTCAAAACCTTCAATACCAACTACGGCACAGATATCACCTGCATGTACTTCAGTCACTTTCACACGACCTAATCCTTCAAATATTTGAAGTTCTTTTACACGTGATTTAACCACCTTACCATCACGTTTCACTAATGAAATAGGTTGGTTTTCTCTGATGGTACCACGAGCTACACGACCAATCGCAATACGACCCACAAAAGTCGAATAATCTAATGAAGTAACTTGCATTTGCAATGTTCCTTCAGATATTGCTGGTGCAGGAATATATTTAATAATTGCTTCTAATAGGTCGGTAAAATCTGTGGTCGGTTTTTTCCAGTCAGTAGACATCCATCCTTGTTTAGATGAACCGTATAATACTGGAAAGTCCAACTGTTCTTCCGTAGCACCTAAGTTAAAGAACAAGTCAAATACGTTCTCATAAACTTCGTCAGGGCGACAGTTTTCTTTATCTACTTTATTAACAACAACGATAGGTTTAATTCCTAATGCCAAAGCTTTACCAGTAACAAAACGAGTTTGAGGCATTGGGCCTTCAAAAGCATCCACCAAAAGCACTACACCATCAGCCATTTTCAATACACGCTCTACTTCACCTCCGAAATCGGCGTGACCAGGTGTATCTATGATGTTGATTTTAGTTTCTTGATATTTTACTGATACGTTTTTCGATACGATGGTAATTCCACGTTCACGCTCCAAGTCATTGTTATCCAGGATCAATTCTCCCGCTTCCTCGTTGTCTCTGAACTGATTTGTAAAGTACAAGATTTTATCTACAAGGGTAGTTTTACCGTGGTCAACGTGCGCTATAATCGCAATGTTTCTGATGTTCTGCATTGAGCAATAATGTGTTATATAAAAATAAGAGGTGCAAAGATAAATATTTTGCACCTCAATTTTAACATTTTACTGTTATTATTTTATTAGCTTTTATTTAAACTGCCTAAAGAGCTGTTTAAACGCTTATTTAATCACTCCCAAAGACTTACCAACTTTCGTAAAAGCAGCAATTGCTTTGTCTAAATGTTCCATTTCATGACCTGCAGAGATTTGAACTCGGATCCTTGCTTTGCCCTGAGGGACAACAGGATAATAGAATCCAATCACGTAAATACCCTCTTCAAGCATCATTGCAGCGAATTCCTGTGCTAATTTAGCATCATATAACATCACTGGAACTATTGGGTGGAATCCTGGTTTAATATCAAATCCTGCATCCGTCATTTTTTCACGGAAATATTTTGTGTTATTTTCTAGCTTATCTCGCAAAGAAGTTGTTTCACTTAACATATCAATCACTGCAACAGATGCTCCAGCAATTGAAGGCGCTAAAGTATTTGAGAAAAGGTAAGGACGAGAGCGTTGACGTAGCATATCAATAATTTCTTTTTTACCAGCAGTAAAACCTCCAGAAGCACCACCCAAAGCTTTACCTAGAGTTCCAGTAATGATATCCACACGATCAATCACTTGAAACAACTCATGCGTACCACGGCCTGTTTTACCAATAAAACCAGTACAATGAGACTCATCAATCATCACCAATGCTTCATATTTATCCGCTAAATCACAGATTTTATCTAAAGGAGCTACCGAACCATCCATAGAGAAGGCGCCATCTGTGACGATTATTTTATGTCGAGCAGCAGACGCTGCTTTTAGTTGTGCTTCTAAATCCTCCATATCACAGTTTTTATAGCGGAAGCGTTGAGCTTTACACAAACGCACCCCATCGATGATGGAAGCATGATTTAATTCATCGGATATAATTGCGTCCTCAGGACCTAACAAAGGCTCAAAAACACCGCCATTGGCGTCAAATGCTGCTGCATATAATATCGTATCCTCAGTACCAAGGAATTGGGAGATCTTAGCTTCTAATTCTTTATGAACATCCTGTGTGCCACAGATAAAACGTACAGAAGACATCCCATATCCATGCGTATCAATAGCTGCTTTTGCTGCTTCGATTACTTTTGGATGTGAGGATAACCCCAAGTAATTATTCGCACAGAAGTTGATTACCTCCTGGCCAGTACTTACTTTGATATCAGCACCTTGGGGAGTAACAATAATTCGTTCTTGTTTATACAAACCAGCATCTTTAATAGCTGCTAATTCTTTTTCTAAAGCGGGCTTTAAGGTTTTGTACATAATACGTTTATTTTTCTGCGATAAAGATAGTTTATTTTTAGAACACCATTCTACGAAAACGGTTGCTTCATTTTCACTTTTAATGCTAGCAACATAAAATTTTAATTAAAAATTTAGATATCCTACTGTAGACCATCCCCACAGCTCTATAATTATCATATTATTTCAAAAGACAAAAAAAAGAAAGAACCGATTTACCGATTCTTTCTTCCTATTAAAAGTATACCTATAATCTTATTTTATCTTCTTCCAAGTTTCAGTTCTCCCCAAAATACTCAATCCAACAAAACCACGAATATCCAATCGATCCGCACCTTTTAAAGTCATTTTACAACTATAGGTTTTTCCAGATTTTGGATCATAAATCTCACCACCTTCAAAAGATGAGCCTTTTTTGCTAAAGTTGGTTAATATTTCCGTTCCTTGAATCAATCTATTTTGTAACTTTTCGTCGGGGTTTTTACTATCCTTTTTACTTGCATCCTTAATCCAGTACAATTTCCCAAAATATTTATCCCCTTTTTTATAAATTTCTATTCGTCCTTCAGCACTCGGGTTTTCCCATTTACCCAGTATAGGATCGGTTTGTGCAAATACAATAGCTGTAAACCATAAAGCACATAGTGTTAAAATAATGTGTCTCATAACCATCTCGTTTTAAATTGTTTAGTGAATATACCACTATTTTTCTATGTTAGCATAATATTATTTTTGTTACTTTACAACCTAAGTTTCAACAAACGTTTGCATTGGCATTAATTTTGAAGAAATTATTAAATTCAAAAATAATTAGTTATGAGATTCATTCTTAGTCTTTTGATCACTGGATTAGTTGTTGCCATTGCCGCAGGAATACTACCAGGAGTACAAGTAAGCAGTTTTTGGTGGGCCATTATCACGGGTTTGGTAATAGGCTTTGTAAATGCTGTAGTTGGGGGCATATTAAGGTTATTTACTTTTCCATTGAATTGGCTAACATTTGGCCTTGTATCATTTATTATTACGGTCTTGATGATTATGTTATCCGACAAAATCATGGGAAGTAAATTTGAAGTCGATGGATTCTGGCAAGCCTGTTTATTTGCCATTATTGTTGCCGTGATCGAAATGATTATTGGCAAACTACGATCAGAAGAAAAATAAGCATACACATTTCCAAGTATAGCCTATTGGAAAATGAACATCTAGCATAAAAAAAAGAGGGTTTGAAAATTTCAAACCCTCTTTTTTTATGCTATTAAAATGAATAGGTATATCCAAAAATACTATTTAACCTTTTTAGGTTTCTTTTTCATTTTATTGATCCATATCATCACTCCAGTCACTGGTAGAGACGTTGCAATTAAACATGCAATAAAATAAAGCAATTTACTAAATGGCCCATAGATATCCCCGACATGCAATGCTTTAACAGAAGCAGAAGCACGCTCATTAAACGGTTTATCTCTAAAAATATCCTTTTCCAAAACTTCAGCAGAATATTGATCAAGCGTTAATTTATCACCAGCTGATGGCGCAAAAAATCCAACCCTATTTTTACTGATGGAAATTGTTCCCGTACTGTCTTTTGCAAAATTAATGGTAATATCCCCTTCATACGGCAAAGCTTTGTTTACCGCAGCGATCGTTTCTTCTATACTGATTGGTTTGGCATCCGCAGCAAGAATAGTGGACATAATCACTTTCTTTTCCACCTTAGGCGCATCTGCTGCTTGATAGGTTCCCCAAGTTTTCTGCCAACCAGAACGATACCAGTCGAAAGACCAAAAAGGGCCAGTTACGGACATTAAAAACAAAAGAATGCAGCTGTAAAATCCTAAGGTATTGTGCAAATCATGATTCACCCTTTTCCAATTGGCTGACCATCTAATATTAAGTCCATTCTTCCAAGACCGTATCTTATTTGGAAACCATATTACCATTCCTGTGATAACCCCCAGCAAAAACAATAAAGTCGCAGTTCCGGAAATCCAAGATCCTAATTTACGATTTTCAATACCTTCGAAAATAGGTTCTTCAATCTCATTTAATAATAACCAACGATGTAAACCAAACATTTTTTGCATAAACTCTGCCGTTTTAGATTTAACATCCGATGCATCACCTATGATTTCCGCTGTATATGGGTTTACCGACATCTGATTCGCACGAGGACCACGACCTCCAGGGCTAGCAGGCCCTGCAGCAGGTGCTTTCGTTGCAGCTTCTCGTTTAAGCTCAGGAGCAGTAGGTGCAGCTGCTAATTCCTTGTTTCCTTCAGGAGCAGATTTAGTCTCAGCCTCCTTTTGTCCCGCTTTCGCAGGATCCTTTACTTCATTCGTAGAATCCGAAGAGTGTTTATGCCCTTTTTCATTTGCATGATCATGCGCTGTATGAGCATGTCCATCTTTCCTATCTCCTTTTACTGGAGTATCCGCTGCTGCTGCAGTTTTCTCTCTTCCTTTACCCTCTTCTTTTTTTGTATATAATATACTTGTCGATTGGTCATCCGCATGAGGGATTTTGATACCAACTACCTTACCCTTAATTTCCGGTCTTACTTTCGCTAGTAATTCATCCGGATTTACTTTTTCACCTTCGGGTTTAACTTGATAATATTCCGACAATGCCCAAGCACGTATTTCTGTATTATAAACATAAATTGTCCCTGTAAGGCAGACTATAAATACCACTATGCCTGATATTAATCCCCCCCATAAGTGAATATCATTCAGAAATTTCCTGACTTTTATCCAAGTAGATGTTTGTGTTTTTTTAGGTTTGTTCATTCGTTTGTTAATATTACCCCTGATAGATGAAACTCAGGCAGATGCTAAAGCAATTGCCTGAGTGTAAAAATAGTTTAATTAGACTATTTATTAATAAGATTCAATTTTTTTGTTAATAAGTACCTATGTATTGATTTCCTGTTTTGTTAATCAATTTTGCACCAACTGTCATAGATTCTGTGTTCTTGTTGAAAACATAGATATTACCATCTTTACCTACTTCCGCAATAGAAATAAATACTTCATCACCAATCTGAGCAATATTTTGGATTTGACGGAAATTCAACTTATCCGAATTAGGAACATTGTATTTTACCACTGTTTTGGTATTCAAATTAATTTTGGCAATATAGCCCCCTTTACCTGTTCCACCTACAGCATATACGACATATGCAATTCCATCACCAACATATTTCCATGTTTCCAAATAAGAATCAGTCACACCTAACACTTGATCCAAACTTAAAACATAGTTATTGTCATAATCATTGGTCGTAGAATTAATTCTTAAAATTTTAGATCCACCCTTACCCTTAGCTTCTCCCGAAGTAGATTGATAAACATGACCATCAGAACCTACGTATTGTTGCGTACTTCTATAGCCATTGGTATTTGCTCTTGTTTTATCGGATGTGATAATTTTAGGGTTCTTCAAACTCGGGTAATCTAAAACTATAGTTTTAGCCCAACTTTTATCACTAACATTATCTGCAGCAAATACAGGTAAACCTGTAGTACCAATAGTAAAGGAACTGGTATTATGTTTGGAAACTGCGGCACCAATATAGACTTTATCACCGGCCTTATTAACCACAGGAACATCGATACGACTAACGTAATAACCTTGTGCAATTTCTTGATCTGTTAAACGTAATTCAAATGAACTATTGGCAGAAATTTTCGGATCATTCAAATCCAAGCTAATCACATTCACATCTGCTGTACGTTCTTGAAATACAAAATTAGGAGCAGTACCTGTAAACTTAACATCTTTAGCTGCAGCACGCACAGCAACACCAACACCTTCAGCAGCTTTTAACCATCTAGGAGAAGTCGTTACATAAGTCGCAGTAGCTACTTGGTTCCCTTGAGCAACAATGGCCTTTCCACCAGTTACAAGATATTTTTGGAATACACCCCCATCATCACCAGTGTACTGAATATTGTATAAATATTTTCCATCAGCAGATGCTTGCAATCTTGCTGTACGATCAGACTTCACATGAGCACCTTGATCAAAAACATTAACTGAATAATTTGGATCTTTAGCTTGCTCTGGAGTCAAACTGAATACCATCGTTCCTCCATCACCATCACCAGGTTCAGTTTCCATTAAGGCACCCGACACTGTAATCCATCTCGTATTATCATCGGGATCCACTATTGGACCTTTATCATCTTTCGAACAACTTCCAAAAATAAGACACAGTGCTACGGCAGCCAACAAATTTGATTTGTGTATATAATTTTTCATGTTAAAACTTATTTATTGTATAATTAATTTTCAAATAAAATCCACGTCCAGGTTTTTGAACACCGAAATTGTCATACAACTCCGCATTCAAAATATTTTTTACATCAAAGCTTAAAATAATATCACGTTTAGGAAATACATAACTCGCTCCCACATTTTGCGCATATTGCTTTGGTGTAATAAACCAATCCGATTCTGGCCAAATCGTTCTAAATGGAGCCACATAACCTAAAGAGTAAAACAAATTCAAATCCGCATTCTTTTGAATAAAATTCCCCCAACGGTAATGGATATTACTATTTATAGTAAAGAATGGTTCGTTCGGAATTTGTTTATTGTAATAAGTCATCTTTTGACCACTCTTAGGGTCAAACTCTTGCTTGAATAGGGAGTTAAACTTAGAAAAGTTAAAATTAAATGTCAGCTTATCCTTATAAGCATATAATAACTCCCCTTCGAAACCCACCGATTGCGATAAACCTAAATTGATATATTGCGTAAGCTCAATCTCTTGACTACTTAATAACTCATTGGCTCTAGGCATGATTCTATCTTTGGTATTTCTCCAAAAGGTATTACCAGAAACAGAAATCTTATGTGAATTCAAATCGAATGTGCCTAATCTAACACCAAGATTATAGTTATTACTTACTTCCGGTGAAATTCCATTATTGGGAAGAATATTATCTTCCATACTTCCAAAAGTTTCATTGTCATCAGGCATACGAATAGCCTTTTCCGCTGAACTTAATACAACAACTTGCGGAATGACTTTGTAGGATGCCGCAAGACCATATCCTGCATTAGTCCTATTATCTTTAGTCTCATTTTTGATTACGGTAGCAGAACCACTTGAGTTATTTGTAGTATAAGATGTATTGCCTATATTTTGCTGATAGAGTTTATAAAATAAATTAGTCGTCAATTTATTCTTTAAGGCCTGCGCTTCATAATTAAATGAGATTACATTCTTTCCCAAAGCATTCTTGCTATTCATACCCACATTGGCCACTGGGTTTAACAAATTGGCATCCTTTCTATCCACGGAATAGAATACATGATTAACAGATAGTCTATGCCCTGAAAAGATATCATAACTTAAATTTGATCGCACATTAGCCACTTGCCTATCTACATTGGTCATGGTAGGTTTTCCTTGCTGAGCGCCATCTAAATTTTTTAATGGATTTCCATTGAGATCCACCCGAATTTTCCCATCCCAATTGTAAGCCCAAGGAATAGTATCTTGGATATACGTATTCCGGAAACTGTAAACAGCATTCACCGTCAAGTTCAGTCCAGAGACCAATAAATCCTTTTTATTATACGTTAAACTAAGTACATCCGCTTTAGCTTCTGAAGTCCTACCCATATAAGGTGTTCCCATGGTCTGACCATGTTGAATCTCTTTATAAGAATCTGATTTATTATAGCCTAAAAAGAAAGAATCTGCCCATTTCACACCAGTAAACCCAAATTCAAATCTTCCTGATAAAGACCTATATCCATCAAAAAAACGCTTTGTTCTAAAGTTTCTTTGTATTACACCATTTGGTTCAATATATTTCGAGAACTTTCCCCATATTTCATAATCATTATCCGAATTTAAAAACGTTCCAGAAATACGGGTCGTAAACCCTGTTTTTGCATGCCTATAAAGCGCAGAAATATCAGATTGCAAGGTATTAAAAGAACCATAACTCACTGAAGCAGAAATATTGTTACTCGAGTTTCCTTTTTTCATGACGATATTGATCGCGCCACCCAAGAAATCACCTGTTAAATGTGCTGGCAATACGCCTTTATAGACCTCGATTCGTTCAATCATGGCAGGAGGTATATTGTTCAAATTGAAAGAAGAACCATAAGTTGAAATTTCAATCCCGTCGATAAAAATACCTACCGAACGTCCTGTCATACCATTTAAGTTATATTGTACCTCTGATCCTAATCCTCCACTTTGACGAACTCGAACCCCTACGGTTCGATCCAATAGCTCATTGGTTTGTATATTTCGTGTAGCCGCCTCTTTAGTTTCGATCACATTCACCGCAAATCCACTTGTTTCTATTTTACGTTTCACATTATCCCCTACCACCCGGATCTCATCTAAGCTGACTTCCCCACTAGGATCAATATGGATATGCAAATCGTATTCAGGCTTATTAACCTTAAGATGTAGTTTTTTGGATTTAATTTCCAGCGAAGTCACTAAAATAGTTTGGTTTCCATATGGCACATCCTTTAACTCGTATAAACCCTGCTCATTAGACATCGAAACGATGGAAGTTCCTTCCAAGCGTATGGTAGCGTTGGGAACAACAGTACCATCTTCCAAATGAACTTTTCCTTTGATAACGGCCATTTGCGCAAGCAAAGCCTGGGATAAGAGGAGTAAAATTATTGATATATAGAATTGTTTCATTTTTTCAGTTAAATACATTAGATTTGGTCACTCTTTAGAACGAGTCTAAATCTAATGTTGTTGCAAAAATAGAATTATTCTAAATAAGAAAATGACGCAATCAGAAAAAAATAATATAGATTCAGAAAATAACGGCATTACACCTATCCAAAACGGCCATAACCTTTTGGAAATAGGCTCTGTAATCTATTATATGATCGCGCAGGGGGAGCAACAATTAACGTTTGTTTCACCAATTTCTGGCTATTTAAATGTGATTGTATATGAATCAACAAGTAATTGTACCTATAGCATACAAGACCAAATATTTATCATTGGATCAGGAGAAAATTTGATTAGGTACCTAGAAGAGTCTGAAATTTTTGATCTTAAGAGTCCCAATCCTCATCATATCATCTTATTTATATTATATCCAACGAATTATCTACTTAGTTTTCATCAAAAATATGTAGATCAGGAAGATCGATTCCGAAATGGATTATTTACTAAATCAGATAATCGATTAGCTTTAAACGTGAAACAAGTTATAGAGTTACACCAACAAGACTCTTTTCTTAATTCGTTAAAAATTCAGTCTTTATTCATCGAACTTTTTATTCATCAAGTTGAAGGCATTTTTGCGGAAAATCAGAATCAAGAATTAATCATCAACAAAAGTCACTTCGAGAAAATTCAACAAGCAAAGAAAATTATTGATGAAGATTATGCAAAAAACTATACCATCGCTGAGCTAGCAAAACTAGTGGGTACCAATGAACAATACCTTAAGAAATATTTTAAGCAGCAATATGGCAAAACCATTATGAACTACATGACTGAAATGAAAATGGAACATGCCAAAAAGCTAATATTACTCGGTAAATTTAGGGTATCCGAAGTCGCCAGAATGACGGGCTACAAGCATTCCACTCATTTTACTACCGCTTTTAAAAAGTATTTCGGAATCATCCCAAACTCCTTAAAATACACGTTTCTAGTCGTTCATAACAGTTTAGAAGTTCTTCCCGAAATTATTAAGAATATTCATTTTTAATCTCCGCTCGTATATTGCGCTATAATAAGGCTTCAAATTAGCCTAAGTCCTCTAAAAATCACTAACAACATCTTAGTTTATTTTACAAGAAATCGATCCTTAACACCGGTATTGATGTTACTTATTTTCTTTTCCTTTGCATCTCCTTCGAATCTCCTTCGGAAATGATAAGGATATCAACCGAAAAAATCCGAAGAAAATCCAAATGAGATCCATTTCAAATCCATCAATACAGCACAGCCTTATTGAAGCGTGGAAGATTAAGATCAAAGCTTTAGCACATTTTAATAAAAAATCGGATAGATTATTCCTAACTCTATCCGATTATAAATTAGATGTTTTGAAACAAGAGCTAAATAGAGCTTAGCAGTAAATTTGATAATTAGCGAATAATAATTTGTTCCCTACATTTTCGCTTCCATGAGTTGTTGACTCGACTTTGTAGGACTCCCAAGTTCCATTTTAATAACAAAAGCCCTATCCGAAAGATATGTTGAAGGTAGGTATATATCATAATAGGTATTCTTGTCCAAGTCAAAACCAACATCGGCATGTTTTATTTCTAAAGCTTGGTCTAAGCCCAAGATATTAGCTTGAATAGGAACAGCCTTTGCATTTTTAGGCACTGCAACTCGAGCGATATTATTAACTGGGCGATTAAAAATGGTTAAGTATAGGATACTATCCTTTTGAGTGTAATAACCCAATTTAGATAAAGGAAATTCCGCATGCCTCACTGCATAAATGGCTTCCGAATTAACCTTCATCCATTCCTCCAATTCTGAAGCGATTTTATCTTCTCCTGGATGCATATTTCCATGGCCATCGGGGCCAAAGTTTAATACAAAATTTCCATTCATGGAAACCGATTGAAGCAGCAAATCCAGAATATCATCGGTGGTTTTGGTGTATAAACCAGACCAATCTTTCATATATCCCCATCCATTTGGCGGTATGGTCATCACCGCATCCCAATCATTCCCAGCTAACCACTCGTAAGCTTGTGGCATTTTACGTTCCCAACCTTGTTCATAATCTCCTAAAAGTTGGCCATTACTATCAAAATGTCTTTTCCCAAATTCATCATTTCTGAAGCGGGAACCAATAATTAACCCAGGATGCAACTCTCTTAATTCCTTTTCCAGTTTATAGGTAAAATCATAGGCTTGAACCCAAGACTGATCCCAGGTACCATCGAACCAAAAACCTTTAATGGTTGGATAGTTTTTAAGTAATTCTAAGAGTTGATTTCGGGTATAATTTAAGAAATTTTGATATTTAGCTTTTTCTTCAAGCGATTGAGGTGCTTTTGAAAGGTAGTCTGGATTGTTCCATTCCAAAATAGAAAAATACAGATAAACGTCAATGCCTTCAGCTTGATAGGCCTCAACCACTTCTTTCACAATGTCCTTCTTGTAGGGTGATTTAGTAATGTTATAAGGGGAATACTTCGTAGGCCATAAAGCAAAGCCGTCATGATGCTTGGTAGTAAAAATCATGTATTTGGCACCCATTGCCTTAGCCTGTTTAGCCCACTTCTTTGCATCAAAATCTTTAGGATTAAACTGTTTATATAGATTATCATAGGTGTTTTTCCAATCTTTCGGGGCAGTAGGTCCAGACCAGGTTCTTATCCATTCTGAGGCCGCTGCACCCTTTCTAGCGCTGATACCTTCCCATTCGTTTCCAGGAATAGCGTATAATCCCCAATGAATAAATTGACCTAATCCATAATTGCGAAAGGCTTCCATAGCAGCATCAGTGCGATGTGCTGGAGTGATAGGTCCATACGTTAATTCCTTTTGTACTTGGGGTTTTGATTTAGGTCCCGTCCATTGAGCAGATACCTGATTAGTTTGTAATAACAAACACAAACCTAATAGTCTAATCCAGTTGTTTTTCATTCCTTAGTAGATTAATTTAAAACCCATATCATTTCATCGGAAAATTGCTTGCCATTGCGTTTGCCTGTTGCCATAATTTTATTATTTCCCTTTTGTAAAATAGCATGTTCTACTAGCCAGTGCTTATCATTTTCACCTTTTATAGTTTGGTAAGCTTTACCATTGACACGAATGGTTATATCGTCTAAGTTAGAAAAAACTTGAATCTTTGTATCACTCTTTGTACGTTGTTCATCGCGTCGATTTGCCAGGTAAATCATAGGTTCAGGATTCCAGTTAGCTTTGTACCAATAAAAAGCATCTTTCTTTCTTTTTCTATCGAAAGTTATTAATCCTTTAAGATTACGTGCATTCACTCCTCCTCTATTCCATGCAGGTACCGCAAATTCAAACATATTCCATACATAAGAAGCGACGATGATTGGGTTATTCTGAATGGCAGCCCATTGTTTAATATGCGTTTCGGTTTGGTAGTTTTCTTGAAAAGACTTACCAGTTACAACATCTTTCGGTTTTTCGATTGATTCTTGTCCTATATCGATATTGCCATCCGCGCCATATTCAGAAAGCATGATTTTATATTCAGGAAATTCTTGTTGAATCTTCTTTGCCCAAGGATCTAAATCTTCTATCTTACCACCATACCAGCCAAAGTAATGGTTGATGCCTTGCACATCGGTATTTAGATTTTCTTGACGATCTATCACATTATACCCCGTAACAGAAACTGAATACCGATCAGGATCTAAGGTTTTTATGATGTCATTCATTTCGCGAGACAATACAGGAACTTGTTCGTCTGCTGTTTTTGAATATACTTCATTATGTACTCCCCAGATGTAAATAGACGGGTGATTGAAATTCTGCTTTACTAATTCGGTGATTTGCTGTTTAGCGTTATCATTTTCATAATAACTGACGGTATTGACAAAGGGTACTTCGGCCCAAGTCAAAAATCCAAGGGTATCGGCTAACGCATAAACTTCTGGTGATTGCTGATAGTGGGCTAGACGAATGGTAGTTACACCCATTTCTTTCATGAATAGAAAATCTTCTTTATGCTGAGCAAAACTAAGCGCAGAACCGAATCCTTCGCGGTCTTGATGTCTACAAACCCCATACATAGGGTAAGGCTTACCATTTAATAGGACACCTTTTCCTGCGAGTATTTCGACTTTTCTAATACCCAATGGTTGTGTGACTCCATCGACTTCTTTTCCATTGACAAGTAATTTTGCACGAAGCGCATATAAATATGGATCTCTAATCCCGTCCCATAATCTGGGTGATTTTAACAAGAATTCATGGTTCACATAAGTCACTCCTTGAGGGCTAATACTAACCGGTTTTTTTTCCGTTCTGATCACTTTGCCTTCATGATCCTGTACTTCTAGGATGAGGTCTGCTTGTTGTGTCTGCTTTTCTTTGGTTTCTAATTTAGCAGCAATCTTAATTTTTGCTGATTTTTCTGAAACATCCTGTTGGCGAATATAAATTCCGGATGAAGCTTGATCCGTAACAACGAATCCTGTTTTAGCGGTTTGTATGAGGTGTACAGGTCTATACAAACCCCCATAAACAGGAAATAAAAATTGATTGGTAGGAATAACGTCTTTACGGGATTTATTATCGGTCACAACGACTAATTTATTTTCTTTTTCATAATCCACAGCGTTACTAATCTCAAAGGTAAACATGCTGTAGGCTCCCTTATGTTCACCAATGTAATTTCCATTGATATACAATTGCGCTACAGCTCCTACTCCTTCAAATTGGAGAAAAGTTCTTCTGTTTCTGTCTTCTGGTTTTAGTTTAAACATTTTTTGATAGACCGCTTTACCCTCAAAGAAATTACGATCCAATTGCATATCTAATTTATTGTAAGTATGCGGTAATTGAATGTCTTCCCACACCTCTAATCTGGTCCATTGTCCTTGCCCTTCTATGTATTTGGCACCATTAGCAAAATCAGTAAAAAATGTACTGTTGTTTGCCTTATAAAATTGCCATCCTTCATTAAAAGATTGAACGGTTCTTGATTGTGAAAAAACCTGTAGGCAGATTAAGAAAATTTGGAATACAACAGCAGTTAAGAATTTAAAATACATGTTCTATAATTTTTTGGGGGTTATCGATGAGCAATTATCTAGTTATCGAGCATAGTTTCTGCCGTATTATTTCAAGTAGCCAATATCGGCTTTTAGAAAAACCTGCTTTTCAACATAAATAACAACTGGTACATGTACAGGAGCATCATAAAAATTGTACAATAATGGCATGAAGATCAATTTAGATAGTTATAATTTTCTCTCTGGAAGAAAGAAATCAATGTTATTAATTATTTTTCACAGAAAACTCTCCACACCCATATCAAACGTTTGTGTAATCCACGGAATCGTTTACGAAATAATTCTATTTCGACTCAATTAATGAAAATCAGTTTGCTGAAAAATATTGGTTTTCCTCCCTTAACATTATTGCTTCTAGGACTCTCTAAAAATTACAGTAGGATTTAAAATAGTCGTTTTTGGATTTATGGGAGGAAAGTCTTTGCCGGAAATAGCATCTATTACATGTTGGACCGCAAAAAGTCCCATATCGATAGCAGGTTGCACAATACTTGACAAGGTCGGATTAAAGGATTCGGCATAAGAAAGATTAGAAAACCCAACAAGTCGAACTTGCTCAGGTATTCGAAATCCTGCTTTTAATAATATTTCTAGGGTATATACGGTTAAATTATCGGTGAGGGATAAGATCGCACAGGGGAAAGTAGTTTGATTCAATTTTTTCAACAAAATAGATTTCAAATGTGATTGAATATCTTTTGGATTAAGTTCATAATCTACTTGTAATACATTTTCAGGTTGATAATCTAAACCCGCCTCCATAAAGGCTTTCTTATACCCCGCTAGTCTTTTAGAGCTTACACCTATATTCTTACCGGTTAAAACGAGGATATTTTTTCTTCCAAAATGTAGCAAATTTTTAGTTGCTTCAAATGCTCCTCGTTCACTATCTACCCCTACTCGATGGCAAGGAAGATCGTAATCAATACGATCAATAAGTACTAATGGAATTTGTTCATTGGTTTTAGACAAAAACTTGATGCTGCTATTTGCACAAGGAGAAATAATTATTCCATCCACATTTTGCTGCATTAAAGTATTGATGCACTTTTGTTCTTCTTTCGGGTTCTCTCGACTCTGCATGAAGATTAAACTCTTATTATTAAGAATGGCTCCCTGTTGTACTCCTTCTAATAATTGCATTTGAAACGAACTTATTAAGTTTGGAACAATCAAACCAATGATATTAGTTCTTCCCAATTTTAAACTTTGAGCGACCAAATTGGGACTATAGTTCATTTCATGCGCAAATCTTCTTACCAGTGCCTTAGTTTTCTCACTGATCTCATGGCTATCATTTAATGCTCTAGAGACTGTAGAAACAGAAAGTTTTAATTGATCAGCTAAATCTTTTAAAGTGACTGAAGCCATGCGTTTATACTTGGATATTTTTAATATAAATTAAAACTACATAAAAAAAGATTAAGTAAACTTAATACAATTATCGGAACGATCAATAATTCGTTGGATATCTAAGAAATTATTTTAATCGGTGAGATATCTTAGCTGATCAATTATTTCTTAGGATGCAGGTAAGAAATTGCTTCAAAATATTTACTGGGACGTATATAAGCTATTTTTCTATCTACATCAAAAATCCAATTGAATCGCTTCATTAGGTCAGCGCCAAACAAACTAAGCTGTTGCGTTTTTAATTCCCCAGCAAAAAAACCAACGGCTACATCAGCTAACTTCCAAGGTCCAATACTTAAAGAAGTTATAAACGCATCATTCGTTATCACCTCTTTCCCTGAAGCATTTTTTAAGGTCGTACTTTTAATAATGTTTAACTTATTTTTTAAATCATGAAGGTCAGAAAACACATTATCATACAGTAAGCCACCTGCATAACCCGTTTGAAGGTAAAATTGATGGGCTAATTCTTTACCGTTAATCGTACTATTCACCGTTAAAAAATAGACTCCATCTATTGTCCGAATAGGTATTGCCTCATAGCCCTCTACATTTGGTAACTGATCAAAAATTTCAAACCTATCTTGATCGTAATTTATTTTAAATGATTTGTCCTTAAACAGTTTAGTCCCCACTTTACCATCAGAACCTTTAGCACTTAACTGATTATCATAAAAAATTAAATCAGTACAAGTCCATTCCCCCACCTGAATTTTATTGCCTACACTCACATCCGATTCCTTAAAATTTAGATGATTTGCAGCGTTAATTCGATCTGGTGAAATTGCAGCATCTTCCATAGCAATTTGAAACATCAATACTAAACTATCCTGATCATTAACTAAGGTCTTTAGAAGTATATTATTTGATTCATTCAATCGAAAAGGGATGATTTGTTGACCATAGGTTTGAAATACAATCAAGAGCAACATGGGGAGTATAATGATTCTTAACATAAGAATTCGATCTAGTTTCTAAGGCAAATTAGTTAAAAATTCATTGCCACACTTAAATTATATTCTAAAAAGGATATGCCACTGGCCCATAATACTAAATACAATCAGCATGCGCATTATTCAATTCATAGAAAGCAAAAAAAGATAAACCTCATGAAATCGTTTTCGTTAATATTTCATTGTATCATTTATGAAGCATATTATCTTGTATGCCATATCCATTTATAACAATTTCCATATTTAATCTCATTCATATGAAATTTAATAATACGCTTTCACCAAAGAAGGAATGGCCTCTGAAGCTAAACATGGGCCGATACCTTTTGCTAATTCTTGGCATAGGTTGCTTTCAACCATTGCTTGCCAAGGACAATAAACAGCGAAACCTAGTATTACAATCTAGCAATCTCCAAGAAACGATAAAGGGAAGAGTAGTCAATGAAGAAGGTAAACCGGTTGAACTAGCGACTATTCAGATAAAAGGGACAACTATAGCGACGAAAACGGCCTCCGATGGAAGCTTTAGCTTGCCGGCAAATGCTGCAAATGCAGTATTACAAATAAGCTCTGTCGGTTATGCAACGAAAGAAATGCAATCACAAGGAAATTCCTATTTGGAAATCATTTTGCAAGTTTCTTCCACTCAAGTAGATGAAGTTGTAGTAGTAGGCTTTGGAACGCAGAAAAAAGAAAATCTGACGGGTGCAGTTTCCTCCATTCAAATGACTGAGGTGTTGGAAAGTCGACCGATTACCTCCTTATCAGCAGGTTTATCCGGACAAGCACCCGGATTATCGGTCACACAAGGTTCTGGACGTCCTGGAGCAGATGGTGGAACCTTAAGAGTTCGAGGACAAGGTACTTTGAACAATGCCAATCCCTTAGTTGTAATAGATGGGGTGGTGGGAGATATGAATTTAATTAATCCCCAAGATGTGGAAAGTATTTCTGTTCTTAAAGATGCCGCATCTGCTTCAATATATGGATCTAGAGCCGCCAATGGGGTTATTCTAATTACGACTAAGAAAGGAAGGAATAACGAATTTAAAGTCATCTATAACAATTTCTTTTCTTCTCAAAAACCATCGCATGTGATTGGTATGGTCTCCAATTATGCCGATTACATGGAGTTAATAAATGAAGGATATCGAAATGGAGATGCGAATGCAAAACCCATATTTTCGCAAGAGAAAATTGACTTATGGCGATCGAATGAGTCCGGAGATCAATTAATGTATCCGAACGTAGACTGGGTAGAATCCCTTTTCCAAAATAAGGTGTCTCAAAACCACAATTTATCCTTTACTGGTGGAAGTGATAAAATAAAGTTTTTCGGATCGTACGGTTTGCTCGACAATCCAGGTATTATAGAACAAGCAACGTATAAGCGACACACTGGCCGAATCAACCTAGAAGCTGATGTAAAACCATGGTTGAATATTGGTGCCAATATAAATGGGGTCGTATCGAAAACGATGATAGGCACCAACCTGATCAATGATGTATTTTTATACGCTGCCGCGAGTACACCTGGTATGGTCCTTCGAGCTCCCGATGGAAGATTTGGATCTCCTAATAATCCTGAAGACGACCCTCAATCTAACAACATATTACACCGTTTATACGCTCAGAAAGGAGACATAAATAAAAATAGATTTGTAAGTAGGTTTTTTGCCAAATTAAAACCTGTAAAAGGACTAAGTATTGAAGGATCTTATACATACACCTACAATGATGATTTCATTTATAGCCAACCTGTATTTAATGATCGTTGGAATTTTTTAACTAATTCAGTAGCAACAGCCGGCACGGGTAGGAGTTCGGTCAGCAATCAATCGGTTAAAACTTATCGATATTACATGGACGGAATTGCAAAATATGAAAATGCAGCGATTGATAATCGTTTAAAGTATGAAGTGATGGTCGGTGCCAGTCAAGAATACTTAAAAGACGGTTGGTTTGCAGCTTCAAAGCTTGATTTAATTGACCCTTCATTAAGTGTTTTAAACGCTGCAACCATGGATGCTTCCGCATCAGGAAATATAACTGACTGGACTATGCGATCCTTTTTTGGGCGTTTGAACCTGTCTTTGGATGATAAATATTTGTTTGAAGCGAATTTTAGAACAGATGGTTCTTCAAGATTTATGACTGGAAAAAGCAGATGGGGAGCCTTTCCCTCGGCATCATTTGGATGGAAAATATCTTCAGAAGAATTTTATGATATCAACTGGATGCCTACTTTAAAATTCAGAGCATCCTATGGATCTTTAGGAAATAATGGCACAACAGATGACATCTTTTTCTATAACTCAGGCATAAACAATTATGAATATCAATCCTTATATAATTCTGCAAACTATATTTTAAATAATCAATTGTATATCGGTTTTGCTCAAACTGGATTAAGTAATAGCTTAATGACTTGGGAAAGTACAAACGTATTAAACTTTGGACTAGATTTCGACTTATTAGATTATAAGTTGAGTGGTTCCGTGGATGTTTTTGATAAAACTACCAATAATATATTAATAAATTTACCGGCACCTATGGTAGTAGGCGATGCATCAATCCCGAGAACCAATGCCGCAAAAGTGAGGAATAGAGGGATTGAAACAAATTTATCTTACAGAGATCAAATTGGAGATAATTTCAAATTTAATGTGAACGGAAACATCACATTTATTGATAATAAAGTCATAAAATTCAAAGGCAAGGATCGATCCATATCAGGTGCCAATTTAATCCAAGAAGGATATGCCATCAATACCCAATACATCCTCTTAGCCGACCGAATTATTCAAACCGATGCAGATTTAGAATTGGTTGAAAAAATGATTGCAAATGCGCCCATAAATCCTGAAACCAATAAGCAAATAAATCCATTTGCGGCTTATGGTAAACCTCAGAAAGGAGATTTATTGTATAAAGACACTAATGGGGATGGGTTAATCAATGACGAAGATAGGGTTGCCGTAGGGCATGGTACAGCCCCTAGAATAACCTATGGGTTTAATTTAGGATTCGATTATCGTGGATTTGATTTCAATGTATTCCTGCAAGGAAGTGCGGGAAATAAACTAATTTATTCAGATTTACATTATACACCAACGGTACGTTGGGGCTATCAGTTAAACCAAGAAATAGTAGATGGTCGCTGGTTGGAAGGAAAAACAGATGCTAGTTATCCACGGCTATTACCATATACCAATACCCGAAACACGATAAATAGTGATTTTTGGTTACAAAATAAAGCTTATTTGCGAGTGAAAAACATTCAGTTAGGATATACCTTTCCAAATGCACTAACTCAAAAAATGGCCGTACAAAATTTACGCGTATTTGGATCTTTCGAAAACTTCTTAACTTTTACAAAATATAAAGGGATGGATCCAGAAATTAATGGCACCAATTATCCAACGATGAAGCAAGTCGTGTTTGGATTAGGTTTAACCTTCTAATGAATTAATGATGAAAAAGATAACTTTATTATATATTTCGACTTGTTTAGCATTGAGTTCTTGTTACAAGTTAGATACGGTACCTTATAACCAAGTCAGTGGAAACACCTTTTGGAAAACCGAGGACCAAGCTTTAGCTGGAGTACTGGGTGTGTACAATGATTTGAAAAAAGAAAGCACCTTTGGATTGCAGTTTTCCTATGATGATTTGACGGATGTTGGTATAGGATATGATCCTACAGGATTGGGAGATATTATAGCAGGGACTTTTACGGACAGAACCGGAACGGTCACGAATCGTTGGAAAAGTGGCTTTGACCTTATCCAACGGGCTAATCATGCCATATCCAATATTCAAAAAATGGAATTAGATGCTGACAAAAAAAACAACCTAATTGCAGAATCAAAATTTTTAAGAGGATTAATGTATTTCCAACTCAGTAATTTATTTGGAGGATTGCCCATTTATGATGAATCTGTTGATTTAAATAAAGATTTTGCCGAACTAAAAAATGATAAATCCACTCTGGAAGAAGTCCAAAATTTCATTATTCAGGATTTAACATTTGCTGCAGAACACTTACCTGTCAAATACGAAGACAAGTATTTAGGAAGGGTAACGAAAGGTGCTGCAGTAGCCTTAAGAGGGAAAGTTTATTTATATCAAAAAAATTGGGTCAATGCCATCAATGATTTAGAAGATATTGTTTACAATAAGACTGCTCCTTATAATTATGCACTTAGTGCGAATTATAGCTCACTCTTTAAGATGGAGGGTGATCAAAGTGCAGAATCTATATTCTCGATTCAAAATATGGGAGGTACTGGCTTTCCATATGGTATGCCCATGGCCTTTTACATGGGTTCTAGATCAACTTTTGGAAGCTGTTGGAATAATGTTATGCCTAGTACCCGATTTGCAGACAGCTATGAAAACAAAGACGGGTCCCCATTTAATTGGAATGACCATTACCCCGATTACAACAGCAATAATGAGGTGAAAAAAGCTGCAATGATGGCTACACATAGCAATGGGAACTATACACACATGCCCGATACGGCCAAAATAAGAAGTATTTATGCCAATCGAGATCCTCGAATGAATCAATCATTAATAGTTCCCTATTCGGATTATTTGGGATGGAATGCCAATCAAGAAAGAAACATGAAATTAATATTGGCCACAGGCGTCAATGAAAATTTTGGACAAATTCGAAATAACAGAGGTTGGTTAACCTATATGTGGCGCAAATTTGTTCCTGAAGGAAATTTGAAAGGTGCACTTACTGACCGCGCGCATACCCCTATAAACTTTCCATTAATCAGATTTGCGGACGTGTTATTAATGTTATCTGAAGCTTACAATGCGCATGGAGAAATGGATAAAGCTATTACCGAGTTGAATAAAGTGAGAAGCCGTTCAAAAATGCCTGGCATAAACTCTGGGCCAATTTTTCTGGCGGTAACAAGTAAAGAAGATCTACAGAAACGAATTTCTCATGAGCGGAAAGTAGAGTTAGCCGCAGAAGGACATCGATATTTTGATTTAAAACGATGGAATCAACTAAGTGAAGTTTCTAATAACTATATTGAGAAAAGTATTGTAGGTGATAACCTAGTGACTAGAGGGTACCAAACACGCCATATGATTTGGCCAATCCCTGGTGCGGAAATAGAAATGAATCCTAAATTAATTCAGAATCAAGATTGGTAAAATGAGGAACTACATAAGTTATATAATCCTGATATGTTTGAGTTGTACACTCACAAATGCTCGTGCAAATCAAAACACTGACGATTTATTAGTCAGCAAGTTTAGCCAGCAGACGGTAAAAAGCTATTTGTTGGAAAACAAAAATTGGGTTCCCTATCCAGTTTATACAGATCGTGCTGCCTGGAAAGACTTGACGAGTACGGTGTATCACTCTTTGATAGAAAAAGGTGATCAGGGATTGAATTATACTTGGCAGGTCGTAAAAGCTACCGATTATTTGGCCTATGAACGAAATGGTTCCCGTGTCATTATGGAGAAACCTATGAATGAGAATGCGACTGCACTTGCCAATTTATTCTTCGCTGAATTAGCTGAGGGTAAAGGTAAGTACTTGGATCAGATCATAAATGGTGTTTGGTACTTTACTGAAATGAGCACCTGGTCACTATCTGCGCATGTCCCAGCCTATCAACCTTCCAAAAGAACCTTAGCCCAGCAAGACTTCCATGTGGTGGATCTGATGGCCGGCGATATGGGATCTTTACTTTCCTGGATCCACTATTTTTTAAAAGAGGAGATGGATAACGTAAATCCTGAGATAAGTAAACGATTGAATCATCATATTCGTAGCCGTATCATTGAACCCTACATGGAACGGAATGACATGTGGTGGCAAGCGTTTGAATTGAGAAATAATGGCATTGTCAACAATTGGAATCCTTGGTGTAATTTTAATGTATTGACTTGTCTATTACTGATAGAAGAGGATGTCGATGCGAAATCGGCAGGAGTATATAAAACGATGCGATCGGTTGATCAATTTATTAACTATGTAAAAAATGATGGTGCTTGTGAAGAAGGCCCCTCCTACTGGGGACATGCCGCAGGAAAATTATACGATTACCTAAAAATCTTATCCTTATCTACGAATAATAAAGTGAATGTCTTTGATCAAAAACTGATCAAAGACATGGGAGAATACATCTCCCAATCTTATATTGGAGGTGATTCTTGGGTAGTCAATTTTGCAGATGCCTCTGCCAAAGGTGCTGGATATCCATTGTTAATCTATCGCTATGGAGCATCTGTCGGCAGTACAGAAATGAAAAAGTTTGCAAAATACCTATATGATCAACAATCGAACAAAATCAGCATAAATCGAGATGCATTTAGAGGTTTAGAAGATTTTAAAAGTCTAGCATCAATTCAAGAAGAGACTGCCGGTCTACCCGAAAACCCGTATAAGTGGTATTCAGAAACCGAATTTTTATATATCCGACAAAAAAATTTATTCTTTGCTGCAAAGGGAGGTTTCAACAATGAAAGCCATAATCACAATGATGTAGGAAGCTTTATTTTATACAAAAATCTTCAACCTGTATTCATTGACGCAGGAGTTGGAACTTATAATAAAAAGACCTTTAGTAAAGAGCGCTATCAAATTTGGACCATGCAAAGCAATTACCACAATCTACCACAGATCAATGGATACGACCAAGTGTATGGAGCACAATACAAATCAAAAGAGGTAAATTTTGATCCAAAAGTAGCACAATTTAAATTAAACCTTGCAGATGCTTATCCAAAAGATGCGGGAATAATATCTTGGGTTAGAACTTATCAACTAAAAAATGAAGAACTAATTATCAGTGATGAATTCAATCTAAAAAACCCTAAAAAAGAAAATAGCATTCATTTTTTATTGGCCTCAGCACCCAAAATAGAAAATGCTAAAATCCTGTTAAACAATGGGGCACATTCCATGTCCTTTGACTCCAAGATATTTGAACCTTCCATTGAAGAAATTATTCAAGAGGACCAACGTTTAAGTAATGTTTGGGGACCGAAAATTTATCGATTGGTTTTTAAGGCGAAAACAATGCCCGCAAAAGGTAAATATAAATTTACAATCAACTAAACGTATGAAGCGAAGAACTTGGTTACAACAGGCCGGATTATTTATAGGGGGAATATCGCTAAGTAATCACGGCAATCTTGTAGAAGACAACAAGAATCGAATGCGTCCTAAACTAGAAAATGAGCACAGCAATGATCGAGCTTATTGGGTATCCATCATCCATAAAATGGCTGCTCCTATTTTAGAAAACATCAGTCAAGAAACTTTCCAAAAAAACATGCCAATGGTTGTTTCCGAATCCTTTGATGGGCGAAATCCCAAGGTAGGATATTTAGAGGCATTTGGCCGTTTATTGGCAGGAATAGCACCCTGGCTTGCACTTCCCAACGATGGTAGTGAAGAGGGAAAAATACGTGATAAATTATTAAAACAAGCATTACTTGGCATACAACATGGGGTGAATCCCAACTCTCCAGATTATTTTGCTTGGCGCGATCAGTCAAAACAGACATTAGTGGATGCCGCACATTTGGCTCTCGCATTTTTACGTGCCCCAAAAACATTGTGGGATCCACTCCCTGCAAGGACAAAACAGCAGGTCATAGCGGAGTTTAAACATATCCGATGGATTGTACCAAATGAAAGCAATTGGCTTTTGTTTGCAGCAATGACAGAGACCTTTTTATTTCATGTTGGTGTCGAGCCAGAAAGAATAAAAATAGATCATGCTATCGAAAAATTCGACAAAGATTGGTATGTAGGAGATGGCTGGTATAGTGATGGAGATAGATTCAGTTTCGATCATTATAATGGATTTGTGATCCACTGTATGTTGGTCGAAACTTTAAAACACAACACCCCTGTTTCGGAAAAATACGAGGAGCAATACCAACGTGCGTATAGACGTATGCAACGATATGCAGTGCATTTAGAACGCATGATTTCTCCGGATGGTTATTATCCTGTAATAGGGAGAAGCTCAACGTATAGAAATGGAGGATTTCAACCTTTGGCAGCAGTAGCATTGGATAATAAATTACCAGAAAGTTTAAGTCCTGCACAAGTACGCTGTGCAATGACCGCGATGCTTAAAAACATTTACAACCATGAGCTTTATGATCAACATGGCTGGTTAGTACTTGGGTTGACATCAGCCAATCAAGGAAACATCGCAGATTCTTATACAAATTCAGGATCGTTATACGAAGCTTCCTTATCATTTATTGCTCTAGGATTACCGGAGACTGATCCTTTTTGGAGTAGTAAACCTGAGCAATGGACTTCTCAAAAAGCATTTTCTGGACAAAAATTCCCTAGAGATTATTATGTAACTTATTAGCATTATTAACTATGAAACTTAAATTCACATTAACCATTACCTTAGTCTGTTTACTCTTATTTATGAGTATGAAACCGCAACCCTCTGGTTTTATTTCCAAAATATTTAACAAAGCAGAACAGCAATATTTATACCTGTCTGCGGAAGCCGATGTATTGAATAAATTCCCAAGAAGCATGAAGCAAGATAAACTTGTGGGTACAAATGAATGGGATTGGACTGGTGGCTTTTTCCCAGGTTCATTGTGGTATATATATCATCAAACTGCCAATGAGCAAATTAAAGAAGAAGCTATCAAATGGACTGAAAAATTGGAAAAAGCAAAAGATTTAGATCAACATCATGACATTGGTTTTGTCATGTATTGTAGCTATGGAAATGCCATAAAATACCTAAATGATCCGGAGAAAGTAAAAGCATATAAAGACATCATCATACACTCCTCTAATACCGCATTAAAAAGGTATGATGAGCAGGTAGGTCTGATAAAGTCTTGGAATCAAAAAAAGTCATGGGATAACAAAACAGTTTGGAAATATCCGGTGATCATTGACAATATGATGAATTTAGAAATGTTGTGTTATACTTCGAAAATTACGGGTGATCCAAAATATAAAAAAGTGGCGATTAGTCATGCGAACAAAACGATGAAAAATCATTTCCGTACAGATTACAGCACTTATCATGTGGTAGATTATGATGAGCATGGAAATGTACTTCATCAACAAACGAATCAAGGCTATTCGGATAATTCGACTTGGGCAAGAGGTCAAGCTTGGGCAATCTATGGTTTTACGATGATGTACCGAGAAACAAAAGATCCAGCTTACCTTAAAACCGCTCAACAAGCTGCCAAATTTTACATACAGCACGCAAGCTTAGCAAAAGATAAAATTCCAAATTGGGATTTCAATGCTTTTGAGAATGGATATACTTCCCATGTAGATTTTACAGGTCGAAATATTTCCCCTGCACCGAGAGACGCTTCTGCAGCAGCAATTGTTGCCTCCGCATTAGTAGAGCTTTCAGGATTTTCTGAGGCTAAGGATAAAAAAGCGTTTTTAAATTTTGCAGAAAAATCTTTGAAGAGCTTGTCGAGCCCTGCCTATTTTGCAGCTTACAAAGCTAATGCAGGGTTTTTACTTAAACATAGTGTTGGCAGTTTACCTCATAACTCGGAAGTTGACGTCCCACTTACCTATGCCGATTACTATTATTTGGAAGCATTAACACGATTGAAGGAATTAAAATAGTTTTGAAAATTAAACACAACATAAAGGCTTATCGAAATGATAAGCCTTTATGTTATCTTCCCATCCAGCCCCCGTCTACAGTTAGAATAGTTCCATGAACATAATTGGAGGCATTGGAAGCTAAGAATACAACAGGCCCTTTAAAGTCATTGGCTTCCCCCCATCGACCAGCAGGTATACGGTCTAATATGGATGCTGATCGGCTTGCATCCTGCCGTAAAGCTTCCGTATTATCTGTAGCAATATAACCCGGAGCAATGGCATTCACATTCACCCCTTTGCTGGCCCATTCATTTGCAAAAGCCTTTGTCAAGGAAGCTATAGCGCCTTTAGAAGCCGCATAGCCCGGCACATTTACCCCTCCTTGAAAGGACAATAAAGACGCTGTAAAAATTATTTTCCCGGCAGCACGAGCAAGCATATCTTTACCAATCTCCCGAGTTAATATAAACTGCGCATTTTGATTAATTTCGATAATTTGATCCCAATAGTCATCTGAGTGTTCTGCAGCCGGTTTCCTTAGAATATTCCCTGCGTTATTTATTAATATATCAATTCTAGGATGCTCCATTTTGACTTTTGCTATAAATGCATATAAGTCTTCACGTTTCGAAAAATCACAGGAATAGGCATAGAATTTCTTTCCTAAGGAGTGAATTTCCCTTTCTACTTCCGAACCTTCCATTTCCAAGCTAGCAGAAACCCCAATTACATCAGCACCTGCTTCTGCTAAAGCGATGGCCATCGCTTTACCTATGCCTCGCTTACAACCGGTAACTAATGCAGTTTTACCTGTTAATTCAAATGAATTTAATACTGACATGTTTTTATTTTAATTTTATGCTTAAAGGTTCCCTTAACTGGCTTTTATATAATTCTACAGTTTCAATCCATTCTTTTTCATTACTTACTTTTCCTGCTTTATTCCATGCTGCTCCATTGTAATAAATAAATTCTTGATGGTTTCGAACATGAGTAATCAGGAGCGATTGCTCCTTTCGATCACTTAAATACCGTACTTCAGCTTTAGGAATAATAACGGCAACTCCCAACACCCCATTATTTGCTACCGCTGGTTCCCAATAAGTTAATGAAAATGGTTTTTTTGCTACCGACAATAAAGGATTTTCCTCCTTTCTTTTCGCAATTCCTATAGCAATAGGAGTCGATGATTCGGATTGATTAGCATAGTTTAACGTGATTTTATTAAAGTTACTTCCTGCATCTAACCGAATTGTTTTGCTAAAAACGATTCGTTGCCCTTCCACTTCTTCAGGATCGAAGTCCAATTTAAAGGTTGTTCTTAAAGGACCATTGTCCAATATTTTATAGTTCCGGTAGTGCTTGCTGAAGGTCAATTTCTCCTTAATGTAAAAACCTACATCTCCAGCTCCTAGTGTTTGTCCAACTGAATAATAGTCCAGCCCTTCTCCATGATCCTTATGATAATCCCCTGTCTTATACCATTCGTTGATGATTAATTGACTTGTTCTTTTAGCCCAAACATCCATACCTTGCGCATCGTCTGCTCTTCCTTCCAATGCTTTTCCATACATCCTAAAAGCTAATACATCATTTTCCCAAGCAAAATCATCAAATCTCTCAGGGACATAGCGCGCAAAGGTTTTAGGAGCTGGATGAGGGGCCGTTTTATCGCTTACCAAAAGCTTAAGTTTTGCATAAGGAGCTAAATGAACGAGTAAAAGTACATTGACAGGTTCTTGACCTCCCAGTTTTTCCAATTGATGTGGTATCACCTTAGCATTTTCATCCTGTACTGAAAATATGCTGTCTTGATTAAAGTGTTTGGAAAATTTTGCATAGGAAATAGAAATAACTTCATTCCTATCTGTAGCGGATGAATTGACAACCTGAATATATTTTTGCGCATGAACATTTCCAGTTAAAAGGAATGTACATAGACCCAATAGCCAAATTATTTTCATGTTATTTAAGTTCATTGATTGGACATTTATCCATATCGTCATAATCTAAATTTTCCCCTGCCATACCCCAAATAAAGGAGTAATTACTGGTTCCAGCTCCAGCATGTATAGACCAAGGGGGAGAAATAACTGCTTGTTCATTTTGTGTCCAAATATGCCTTGTTTCATTCACTGGCCCCATAAAATGAGAGATTGATTGATTTTCTGGCAGTTCAAAATAAAAATAAACCTCCATCCTACGGTCATGAGTATGAGCAGGCATAGTATTCCATACGGATCCAACTTTCAATTCTGTCATACCCATTTGAATTTGACAAGTTTGAACAACGGTATGTAACACCATTTGATTAATGATTCGATGATTCGAAGTTTCAGGCGATCCCAATTCAATTTTGTTTGCCTGATCTTTGGTAATTTTCTTTGTGGGATAGCTTTGGTGAGCTGGTGTGGAATTGATGTAGAATTTTGCAGGCTTTTCTTGATTTGCACTTACAAAGAAAACTTCCCGAACTCCCTTACCGATATAAAGTGCTTCTTTATAATTTAAGTCTATAATTTCACCATCAATTTCTACTTTTCCATCTCCCCCTACATTGATAACCACCAGCTCTCTTCTACTTAAAAAATATGCTTCTTTGAGCAGAGGTTCAATAGTTTCTAATTTAATTTTTTCTTGTAAAGGCATAGCGCCTCCTATAATATAACGATCGTAATGGCTATAGGTAAAATGAATTTTATCTGGTGTAAATAGTTTCTCTATTAAAAAATTATTCCTCAATCCTTCGGTATCTAAAATTTTCGATTCATTTGGGCCGATTGCATAACGACTTTCAAAAGTTGCTTTCATTATATGTTTGATTTAAAAACTATAAGTTAGCACAAGTTAATAGTTAAAATGACTTTTATCTGCGAAATCGATTTCGATTTTTAGTAAAACAAACACGAAACATTAATTAATTCTAAAATCTACGCAATCGTTTAAGTAAATAATTCTTTTAATTTCCAGCATTATTTAGGATTATTATATAGAATTATAAGTTGGTCAATTTCCGCAGTCCTATTTTTCGGAAATGGTTTAAACAACCACATTATAATTTTAACCAAATGAGAGAAAACCCTATAAACGAAAAATATGACAGAACAAAAAGCGGGAAAATATAGATGGACTATTTGCGCACTTCTATTTTTCGCAACAACCATCAATTACCTAGATAGACAAGTTTTATCATTAACCTGGAAAGATTTCATATCTCCTGAATTTCATTGGACCAACAACGACTATGGTTTAATTACTGCATTATTCTCTATTTTTTATGCTGTAGGGATGCTTTTCGCGGGCCGTTTTATTGATTGGATAGATACGAAAAAAGGGTTTATTTGGGCTATCATCGTTTGGTCTATCGGTGCGATTTTACATGCTTTTTGCGGAATAGCCACCTCAGGTATCATCGCTGGAGAATGGTTTGTGGGATTCGAAGGAGCAAAAGATGCGATAAAAAATGTCCATGATTTTTCTAGGGTTATTAATGTCAGTGTTGTTCTATTCATTTTTGCACGTTTCGTGTTAGCAATCGGAGAGGCTGGAAACTTCCCTGCAGCGATAAAAGCTACGGCGGAGTATTTTCCTAAAAAAGACCGTGCTTTTGCTACAAGTATCTTTAATGCGGGCTCGACGATAGGTGCATTAATCGCTCCGTTATGTATACCTGTTATAGCCAAACATTGGGGATGGGAAATGTCTTTCATCATCATAGGTGCGCTTGGATTTATCTGGTTAGGGTTTTGGATATTCATGTATGAAAAACCAGAAGTTCATCCCAAAGTCAATGAAGAAGAATTACTTTATATCCAACAAGATGATCGCTTGGAATCGGAGTCAAATGATACTACTACACCGGTAGTTCAAGGAAAAGTAAGCATCTTAAATTGTTTAAAACATAAACAAACTTGGGCATTTGCTATAGGAAAATTTATGACCGATGGCGTATGGTGGTTTTATTTATTTTGGATGCCCGCATTTTTAAGTTCCGTTTACGGCGTAAAATCCTCAGATTTGAATGGACAATTAGCCTTATTTGTTTTGTACGGTATCACGATGTTATCCTTAATTGGCGGTTGGCTACCCTCCTATTTTATTAATAAAGGAATGAATCCTTATGCCGGTAGAATGCGGGCTATGTTAATCTTTGCCTTTTTCCCCTTACTAGTGCTTTTGGCACAACCATTTGGCCATTATTCTTTCTGGATACCAACCATCCTTATAGGTATTGGAGCAGCCGCACATCAATCATGGTCTGCTAATATTTTCTCCACAATTGGCGATATGTTTCCTAAAAAATCCGTTGGTACCGTGACAGGAATTGGGGGTTTAGCAGGAGGTCTTGGTTCCTTTTTTATCAATATTTATTCTGGTAAATTATTTGATTATGCCGAAACGCATTGGAGTAAGATCAATGGCATTCATCTATTGGAAAAATTTCCAGAGCTTGAAAATGTAGATTCGAGAAAAAGTTTTTTCGCACAGCATGATGTAGCAAACATTGATGAATTCTTAAAGTTGCTCCGTACAAAAGGAGAAATTGTAACTAATGGAATAGATCAAGGGTATATGCTCGTTTTCAGCTATTGTGCAATAGCATATTTGATTGCCTGGATAATCATGAAGATTCTTGTCCCTAAAATGAAGCCTGTTAAACTTTAGTAGAATTCCGAGGAACAATATGGGTGTCAAGTATCGTGGTATTAAAATCTATTTTAAACCGATCCTTTGATTCAATTAGTTGAATCAACTTTTCAACACCTTTTTGACCGATTTCAAATGCGGGTTGAATGATGGTCGATAAGGATGGATTTAAGGATTCTGCAGCTTCGGTATTTGCAAATCCTATAACGGCAACTTGTTTAGGTACTTGAACACCTAGATTTGCTAGAATACCTAATGCGGAAACCGTTAAGGTATCTGTTGTGCCTAATATTCCGATGCCTTCAGGTTGTAATTTTAATTTTTCTTGAAGTTTCTGCGTAAGATTTTTAATCAAATCTATTCGAGATAAGCCATAATCTACTTGAATAATGTTTTCCTTTTGGAAAGGTATAAAATTGGCTAATAAAGCTTTAGTATAACCCGATATACGCTGTTGATTTATCCCAACATTTAGTCCACAAAGCACCAGAATATGTTTACGTCCTGTATCAATTAAATGCTGGGTAGCCTCATAGGCTCCTTTTTCACTATTGACGCCAATTTTGAAGGTCTCTAGGTCAAAATCTATTCGATCTACAAGAACAAGCGGACAGCTTTGATGAAACTCTTTCAAATAGTTTAAATCACTATTTGCGGATGGTGTAATAATGATACCGTCCACATTTTGTTGTTGAAGAGTGTTCAATGATTCTTGTTCCCATAACGCATTTTCTCTGCTTTGCATAAAAACCAATTTATAGTTTCGTTCAAAGGCTGCCTGATGTGCTCCTTCCAGCACTTGCGATTGAAATGGATTTCCTAAATAGGGGATAATAACGCCAATGGAATTGCTACGTCCAGTTTTAAGACTTTTGGCTAAAATATTTGGTCTGTAATTGTGTTCTTGAGCCAATTTTCGCACTCGCTCTTTGGTTTCTTCACTAATCTCAAAACTATTGTTTAAGGCCTTAGATACCGTCGAAACAGATATCTCTAATTTTGCTGCCAATTCTTTTAAAGTGATAGCACACATGAAAATCTTCCCCTTTTAGAAATTAATATTGCATTCAATTTATCAATATAACTATAATTATGAGAAACAGGATACAATATCCGGGAAAATAGATTCATTATCCTTATTTAGCGGCCTAAATAAGGATTCGTTTAAACAATAGGTTGGATGTATTATTCAACGGTAATTTTAGATACTATATAAGCCTGTCCGAAACTTGAAGGGTCGTGATTTACCGTTAAGGTTATAGATTTCCATTTCAATGTTTTTTGGACTTGATCAACTTCCACTTTATGTTGCCAAATTTCTTCCAATTTTTCACCAATGTCTTCAGCCGTAAAATTTAGCGTTACCTTATTTGAGAAAAGATATTTCCCTTCTTCCTTATGCATATTAATAAAGGGTCCACCTGGAATAATGCCTAAAATCAGTGGTATTTCAAAAGTTTCATTTCCCAAATATTTTTCCTTTTTCTCTACATTTAGAAACTCAAGGTGATAACTTGGTCCATCTTGTGGGGGTAAATTAGGAACCACCATTTTAGCTTTTATATGATAGTTGTAGCCTGGTTCTCTGTCTAAAAAGCCAAATAGATGTATTTCCCCAGGAATAAGTTGAGGGTATCGGTATACTAAATTGCCCCTAGAGCCAAACTTATGATCTACCAATAACGTTACGATTTCACCATCTTTAAGGTTAAAATCACTATATGTTTTATCTTTAGAGCAACTAAAAAAAATAAAAAGGAGTAATAAGACTGGAATAGATTTCATCAGGATCATTATTTAGATAAGTAATTATTTATGAAACGAGCCTAACAACGTAATTGCTACGTCCAACACTGAAAATTTCAGTTTTTATCCAAAAATATTACCTATTTCGTCGTTTTTACGTAAAAAAAGTAAATAAATCAATTAACTTTAATGACTGTTTAACTAAGCATATTTAAAATTAAAGTCTTGAAAATAAGTTTTAGGTGCTGGTAAGAAAGTTGGACCATCAATAGCAATTGGTTTTAAAGTCTTGAAAATATTCACCAGCCTTATTTCTTAAAATATTTCTTCCACTTTGATTCCAGTTAATCGTCTTAACTTATAACAAGCATAATAAACCAACCTAGGCATGACGCTTACTTTTCATTGGAATACTTGCTACCATTGAGGTATGAATAGAGCAAGTTTGGTGAAGTATTGTTTTATACGCTGAAATAGACTGAAAAGAAAAGATGAAAAAGATACTAATATTTACTTTTGTAAGTATTCTGCAGGTTTGGGTCATCCAAGCACAGGATAGACCGAATATATTATGGTTGGTTTGTGAGGATATGAGCCCCTACTTAAGTAGCTATGGCAATAAACAGGTTAAAACTCCAAATTTAGATTCATTGGCGGCAAATGGAATTCGGTATAGCAAAGCACATTCCAATGCGGCACAATGTTCCCCTTCACGCTCAACACTGATTTCCGGAAAATATGCGGTAAGCTTGGGAACCGACGTACATCGACAAAAACGCCCCGTACCTGATGAATTTTATTTTCCTAAGTATTTAAGAGATGCTGGTTATTTTACAAGCAATAATGCCAAACAAGATTATAATAACATGAAGACTCCTGCGAATGTGTGGGACATTTCAAATGCCAAAGCTACTTATCTGAATAGACCTGATAAATCAAAGCCTTTTTTTTCTGTTTTTAATACAGGTATCACCCATATGGTTCGGGTAGCCACTCGTACCCTTGAAAATCGTTCCCCTCGATCAGTTCCTATTTCCGATATTCAAGTACCCTCATATATTCCAGATTTACCAGCTGTGCGAGACGACATCGCTTGGAATATGGATGCAGTTATGCTGATGGATGAATGGATAGGAGAAAAACTAGCGGAGTTACGAGCTAGCGGAGAAGCGGAAAACACCATTGTATTCTTTTACTCAGATCATGGAGGAACAGTTCCTAGAGGTAAAGCGTATATTTATGAAAGTGGAACATTGGTTCCTATGATTGCTTATTTTCCAGAAAAATGGAAACACTTAGCCAATGTCCCTTTACCATCTGTGTCAGATCGTCTCATCCCATTTGTAGACTTACCCGCTACGGTTTTTAATTTAACTGGCGTAAAAACTCCTAGTTTTATGATTAGCAAACCTTTTTTAGGCCCTGGTCAAGAAAAACCTGAAAATACGAGAAAGTATATCTTCACTTTTCGAAGTAATCAAAGCCTTAGCTATGCCCCTTCTCGAGCGATTACCGATGGGCGATATAAATTAATCTGGAATTTTCAAAGTGCCTATCCTAATGGGACGCGCCAAGACTATCAATGGCAAATGCCTGCCCAACAAGCCTGGGAACAATCGCATCAAAACGGCAAATTAAATGATTTACATCAAAAATTTTGGCTTCCCGTTGAACCCTTGGAATTATATGATCTTAAAAATGATTCATTAGAAACCATTAATAAAATTAATGACCCCGCATTAAAGGATAAATTTTTAGAACTAAAACAAGCCTTACAGCAAGAAATGTTGCTTCAAAAAGACTTAGGATTTATGCCTATTGAATATCGCCATGAATTACAAAAACATGGGGCACTATACGATGTTGTCCGTAGCCAAAACATAGATATAGCAAAACAAATTGAGGCTGCAGCAACCGCTTCATATCGGAAGGTGGAAAATCAAAAACTACTTGAAGGGTATCTGAAGCATAAAGATCCTGTAGTTCAATATTGGGGAGCTAGTGGATTATGTGGATTGGCCAAACTATTAAAAATAAACAAATTGCCAACCGTAGCACTTGATTATTACCAATCTAGCGAGGCATTACCAGAAGCAAAATGTTTATTAGCAGAGGCTAAAGTTTACTTAAAACAAAATGCTGAAGAATCGCTATCGTATTTAGCTACTCAAATGGAAAATGGTTTCGGCCCATCTTTAATGGTTTTACAAAATTTAGGTAGTTTAGCAAGTCCTATAAATAACCGATTAAAAACTGCATTAGCTAAACCTGAAACAACGAATAAATTTTATATTCGGTCGATTCTTATAAACACTGGGGTATTACCTTATAGTGAATTATATAACAAGGCTGAAAAAGTTGGAGATTAAGCGTGATTGAACTTATAAAAATATGAAAGACATACGAAATATTATACTCGCACTGATCGTTATGCTTAGCTCAGCTACAGCTGCGGATAAAAAACCAAACATCATTGTGATTTTTGCAGATGACCTCGGATATAAAGATTGTGGATTTACTGGCAGTTCTTTTATAGAAACGCCGCATATCGATGCTTTAGCTAAGGCTGGGATGGTTTTTGAAAATGCCTATGCTGCCGCGGGAAATTGCGCACCCAGTCGTGCATCGTTATTGAGTGGGAAGTACTCTCCTTATCATGGTGTCTTTGCTGTAGGAAGTTCTTCAAGAGGACCGGTAAAAGAAATGAAGTTGGTACCCGTTGAAAACACCGAATATTTAGCCCCCTCATTCGTAACTATGGCGGAAGCATTAAAAGGTGCAGGATATCATACCGCACTCTTTGGGAAATGGCATTTGGGTAAAACCAAAGAAACTGATCCATTGGCTCAGGGATTTGATATTTACCTAGACGAAAGAAAAGAAAATCCAAATAAAGATTGGGGTGTTCCAGATGATCCTAAAGGTATGTTCTCCCTTACAAAAGAAGCATTAGCATATGTCGACAGGCAAAAAAATGAAGAAAAACCATTTTTCCTCTACCTAGCACATCATGCCATTCACTCTCGAATGGAAGCAAGGCCAGAGACCATTAAAAAATACCTGAAGAAGGGATACCAGAAACAGCAAGCATTGTATGCCGCATGTACCTCGGACTTTGACGAAACTGTGGGAATGATTATGAGCTATTTAAAGGAAACTGGATTGGACAAAAACACTTTGGTCGTTTTTACAAGTGATAATGGTGCAACAAACCAATCTCCTCAAGAACCCCTACGTGGCAATAAAGGAGCTTATTATGAAGGTGGTATTCGGGAACCATTTATTGCCTATTGGCCGGGAAAAATTAAAGCAGGAACTATAAATAAAACACCCATTATTAATATCGATTTATATCCAACATTTTTAGCCCTAGCCAAGGGTAAATCAACTGAACTAGATGGGGAAAATTTATGGCCACTATTTAGTGGGCAGGAACTAAAGACGAAAAGAGAAGCTATATTTTGGCATTTCCCAGGCTATTTAAATGACCCTGTAATTCGAGGAAGGGACAGTATTTTTAGGACTAGACCGGTCTCTGTCATTCGCAAAGGCGACTGGAAACTCCACCTTTACCATGAAGAATGGTTAACTTCTGGAGGAAAACAAAAAATAGAAACGAATAATGCATTAGAACTCTATAACCTCGTAGATGATGTCGGCGAAAGAAAAAATCTAGCCCTTGTGAATACACAGAAAAGAAACGAGTTATTACAAGATTTATTGGATTGGATAGAACGTACAAAAGCGCCAATGCCAAGCCTAATTGGCAATACAAATTAGCCTGTAAAAGAAAGCAATATTAGCGTAGCAGAGGTTTACAATACTGAACTGTCGTATTTTTTATACTGATTAATTAAATGAAAAATAAGAAACTAAATCTTGTGCATTTATTAGGGATTGCATGTGTCCTTATGGCTATTTGTAGTTGCAAATCTGTCGAAAAAACTAGGGGGCAACGATTGCCTAATATCATTATTATCAACATGGATGATTTAGGGTATGGGGATATTGGTGCTTACGGTTCAACGACTATTTCAACTCCAAATATGGACAGGCTAGCCCATGGAGGTATTCGATTTACCAATGGTTACGCCACCTCCTCCACCTGTACCCCTAGTCGATATGGTCTGTTGACAGGAGTTTATCCTTGGAGAAATAGTGACGCTAAGATATTGGCAGGAAACGCAGCTCTACTTATTGACAGTAGTCAGCAAACTCTCCCAAAAATGCTTCAGAATGCTGGTTACCAAACAGGTATTATTGGAAAATGGCATCTAGGATTGGGAGATGGGGATGTGGAATGGAATAAAACAATACGTCTTGGACCAAACCAAGTGGGTTTTAAGGAATCGTTTATTATGGCAGCTACTCAAGACAGAGTGCCGACTGTCTACATAAAAAATGGGGATGTAGTAGGCTTGGATAAGAATGATCCTATTGAAGTAAACTATAAACAAAATTATGAAGGCCAGCCTACAGGTCTAAAAAATCCGGAACTACTCAAAATGAAATGGTTTCATGGGCATAATCAAAGTATCATTAATGGCATTTCACGGATTGGCTTTATGCGTGGTGGTGAGAAAGCGAGATGGGTGGATGAAGACATGTCTGACATTTTTTTAACGCAAGCACAATCATTTGTCCTTGCACATAAGTCCTCCCCTTTCTTTCTTTATTACGCAATGCAACAACCGCACGTTCCTCGTACCCCTCACCCAAGATATATTGGGAAAACAACCATGGGTCCACGAGGAGATGTAATTGCAGAAGCGGATGATGCCATTGGGGCTTTAATAAAAACGTTGGAAGATGAGGACCTTTTGGAAAACACGTTAATAATTTTCACCAGTGATAATGGCCCTGTGGTCAATGATGGGTACTCTGATGAGTCTGTAGAAAGGCTAGGTAATCATCGCCCTAGTGGTCCTTTACGTGGAGGAAAATATAGTTTATACGAGGCCGGCTTTCGTGTTCCATTCATCTGTTATTGGAAAGGGAAAATTGATCCCAAAGTTTCAGACGCTATCGTGTGCCAAATTGATCTTCTAGCTTCATTAGCTAGATTGACTGGACAGAACGCAGAAAATACAGACAGTCAAGATTTCTTAAAAACTTTTATGGGAAAACATGATCAAGGTAGGGATGAATTGATTTTAGAAGCGACATCAAGAACTATCTTGCGTGCAGGAGATTGGGTGATGATTCCCCCATACCCTGGCTTAGCGGTAAACAAAAATGTGAATATTGAATTGGGAAATTCAACCGTTTATCAATTGTATAATCTTAAGAAGGATCTTGGAGAACAACATAATTTAGCGGAGCTAGAACCGAAAAAGTTAAATGAAATGAAAGCTCGATATGAAAAATTAAGAAATGCTCCTTAACAGATTGCTAAACATTAAAGTTTGTAAAACATCAATAGCTATAAATACGAATGAAAATCGGCTTAAAATACTGTTATTTACTGTCCTATTCCCTATTTGCGCTATTAGTTTCTAGTTATAATAGCCAAGCCCAACAGCCAAATATTTTATGGATTACGATTGAAGACACTTCTCCTGAATACATTGGTTGTTATGGGAATACGATCGTTAGCACTCCCCATATTGACGCACTTGCAAAAGAAGGCATTCGATTTACAAATGCCTTTTCCACCAACACGGTCTGTGCTCCATCTAGACATTGCCTAATAACAGGGGTACGAACTGCTGAAAATGGCACAGGAAATCATCGCAGTTATTACCATATCGATAGTCAAGTGATGGGGTTTCCTACATATTTGAAAAATAGTGGCTTTTACACGTCCAACAATAATAAAACAGATTACAATATTTCCAATGAACAAACTTTCAAACTACAGAACTGGCATGAAAGCAGCCATAAAGCGGGGTATTGGAATAGGGCAATAAACCAGCGTTTCTTCAGTGTATTCAATATATTTACATCCCATCAAAGCCGTACGATGACCGAATCTTATGCTTGGTATGAAAAAAATATATTGCCTCTTTTAAAAGAAGAACAAATCATTAAGGCTCAAGATGTCGACCTACCGCCATTCTATCACGATTCTGACAGTATGCGAAAACATATGGCTCGGCTCTACAACTGTATGAATTTAACGGATTTAGAAGTGGGTAAAGTGATTTCTCGATTAAAAAAGGAAGGTCAGTGGGAAAATACCATCATCTTTCTTTTTGGAGATCATGGGCAAGGGATGCCTAATTTTAAAACACACTCTTCACGATTAGGGTATCAAGTTCCATTTATCGTCCGAATCCCTCAAAAATATCAACAGCTTTCATCGCATCGTCCAGGTAGTACCTCCGATGAATTAATCACCTTTGAAGATCTCGCCCCAACCGTGTTAAGTATTACAGGCCAAGCAATACCAGCGTATATGAAAGGACGTATATTCATGGGTAAATTTGCTGAGGAACGTAAAGACTATTTTTGGGGAAATAGAGACAATACCGATGAAGTGATTGATATGGCAAGAACAGTCATTGCTGGTGATTTTGTATATACCCGCAACTATTACCCTCATTGGTCGGTTTTACAAAGACATCATTATTTTGATAAAGGCGAAATTGTGCAACAGATTCGAGCCGACTTTAAGGGCAATAATTTAAATGAGAATCAACAAGCCTTGCTCACTGCTCCTCGGTCTACCGAAGAAATGTATGACCGCAAATCTGATCGTTGGGAAACGATGAACCTAGTGAATGAGAAATCGTATCAAGATATGCTCCAAAAAATGAGAGGTCTCAATAAACAAAAAATGACTGCATATCAAGATCTGGGCTTATTACCGGAAGCAGTTATAGCGCAAATTAATCAATCAAATATCCTGACAAGCTGGAAGGTTCATGAATATAAATTTCAAAATTATTTGGAAATAGCCGAGATGGTAGGTCGAGGTCCCTCTTTTTTAAATCAACAATATCGTTTATTTAATAATCAAGATAGTGTGGCTCGATATTGGGCAGCTATTGGCCTTCGTAACCAAAAAACAGAGGTAATGGATCAAAATAAAGTGGAAAAAATATTTGAATCTGAAAAATCCATTTTAGTTAAAATTGAAATTGCAGCTATCCTTCTTTATCATTACCACAGTGAAATGGCTATGAAATGGCTTGCACAACAAGCATTACATCGCAACGCCTACCTGAGTAGACAAGCCTTGATGCAGTTAGCCAATTATCCAAACTTACCAAAGAACATCATTAGTCTGCTGAAGGAGAATAAAAATAAAATTATTCAACAGCACCAGAAGGAATTATCCTATGAAGTTAAAGTAGCCTTAAATGCAATTATTTTAGAATAGGGTATCTTATTATGATGATTAATCAATCCGATTAAATTTTTACTAACTTACTATTTAATGCTGATTAGCTCCCAAACTCTTCGGCTAAAGATGAGCCTTTAACGTCCATTTTTCAAAAAACAACATTTCTCTTACTTACCTGATTTACGCTTTGGTATACCATAAAGAACTGAAATTGCTTAATTTAAATAGATCATATTTAGGAATCATCATTTAATTGTGTAGTGTTTGCAGTGGCGTTGATAATTTCTTAACTTTAAAGACTCAACTATTATGGCCGATTATACAAAATATGATGAAAACCACCTCATAACGCTTTTACAAAAGCAAGATCAGCTTGCCTATACCGAAATTTACACCCGCTTTTGGCCTATTCTATTTCGCCATGCTAGACGCATGCTTCAGGATGATGATGAGGCAACAGATATTGTACAAGATATTTTTGTTAAACTATGGGAAAGATCAAGCTCCCTGAGTATGTCCGGAACGCTATCAGGCTACTTGTATAGTGCTACTAAAAACCGTGTAATTGATCGAATAAATCGTCATAAACTTGAAAAACGCTACCTCGACTCATTAGAAGATTTTCTCAACATTGGGGAAACCATTACGGATGATACGATTTTGGCTAGCGAGCTTGCTCTTCGAATTGAACAAGAAGTATCGAAGCTTCCTAAGAAAATGCAACGAATTTTAAGAATGCGACAAGAAGCTGCTCACTCTTACAAGGAGATTGCGAAAACTGTAGGCACCTCTGAAGGTAATGTAAAAAAGCAATTATACAATGCCATGAAACTATTGAGGTCTAAATTCGACATTACTATGCTAACGCTTTGTTGGCATCTACTCGCGTATTGGTACCGTCATTTTTAATAATTTCTGAAAAATTCTGAAAATTTTTCTTCCACTTATGGCAAAGTTAATCGTCATTATATTAAAGCGGGGAGAAAATTATGAATAAACTACAAGCAAAGGATTTGCTTGATCGGTATCGACAAGGTAAGTGTACGGAGGAAGAACAAAAATTGGTTAACCAATGGTATCTACAAGCAACAGATGCTATGGAAGATGCTGATTTGGGTGAGCCAGACTACAGCAAAGTAGATCGTAATTTGAGAAGCCGACTACCCTTACTAAGGGAAAACAAATTGAAGCGTATTAACAAATGGGCTCCCTATGCTGCCGCAATTTTTATCTCAGTTATTGGCGCTACCTGGATGTATCTTTCAAAAAAACCAACCCTTGAAAGCACCCAAATTCAATCAATCGAATCGGATACAGATATCGCTCCTGGAAAAAATCGAGCTACATTAACCTTAGCAAATGGTAATAAAATTGCTTTAAGTGAGGATCAAAAGGGTATAATAATGGCCGAAAGAATCACTTATCTAGACGGTACTGCAATACTTGAAAAGGAGGCCGCAGTCGAACTATTATCTTTAAGCACACCAAAAGGTGGTACCTACCAAATTACATTGCCCGATGGGAGCAATGTATGGTTAAATGCTGAAACTACGCTAAAATACCCTTCGAAATTTGAAGGTTCTGTACGTGAAGTTGAATTAGAAGGTGAAGCTTATTTTGAAATCCAGTCCATAAAGCGAAATAATTCCTCTGAAAAACTTCCGAATAATCTGATTACTTCAAGTACATCTGTAGAAAAAAATTCTTTAAACCATTTACCTTTTCTAGTTAAAACGAAAGGCCAAACTATAGAGGTATTGGGTACACAATTTAATGTTTCTGCTTACGCTAACGAGGAAAATATCAAAACAAGTCTAGTCGAGGGTAAGGTTCGATTGACCTCTACAGAACAAGCATCTAGCGGAAACGCTAATTCTAAAAATCAATTGATACTTTCAGCAGGTGAGCAGGGTGTTTTATCAGGGACTAAATTAATTAAGAGACAGGTTGATTTAGAAATGTATACTTCATGGAAAGATGGCTTCTTTTATTTCAATCGCTTACCAACACATGAGGCTGTATCACAATTGGCGAGGTGGTACGATTTAGAGGTCATCTATCAAGGCAAAGAAGCGAACATCAATATGTTCGCTTATATTGAACGAAATAAACCATTGAGCGCAATATTAAAGGCGCTTGAAAAAAGCGGGTTACGAATAAAATTTGTGCAGTCTGGGGATAGCAAACAACTAATTATCCAAGGCGAACACTAAAAACAACATAAACCAATACTTATAACCATAATTTTTAAACCAATAATTGTAAATCTTACATGGAAGGAATCTTCATGAGAAAAAACGGAACGATGTACAGCGCAAAAGTAAAGAGATTGTACCGGTCGATTAAATTGACTATAATCTTAATGCTATCATTAGCACTTCAATCCTTCGCGGAATCCAAGTTGCAACAAATTACCCTTAAAGTGCAGAATACTCCCTTGCGTGAGGTTATGAAAGAAATTCAGAAACAGCAGGGGTATTCCTTTTTATTTCGAGGGGATCATATAGCCGATATGCGAATAACGGCTCAGTTAAAACAAGTTGCTTTTCCCGATGTTATGGGAAGCATTTTAAATGAGCATGGTCTTCAATGGGCAATGGAAGATGGAATCATTATCATCACAAAAAAAAATAAAATCGCAGCAGTCGAACCGACAGTAACAATACAACAACGGGCTATATCCGGGAAAGTATCGGATGAACAAGGCAAGCCATTAGTTGGTGTTACGGTAAATGTAGTGGATGGAAATGAAACCACTATGACTGATCAAAACGGGAACTACCAACTTTCCATAAGTGAAGATAGCAAAGCATTATCGTTCAGCATGCTGGGTTTTGATAAAAAAACCATTAGCATCGGCAATCAAACGAACATCATTGTAACTTTAATTACTTTGACCAACGAATTGGATGAAGTCATCGCTGTAGGTTATGGAACACAAAAAAGAAGGAATGTAACAAGTGCGGTATCGACCATAAACACAAAAGAAGCATTATCCTCCAGACCTATTACCTCGGTGCAACAAGGGCTCGCTGGAATGACTCCTGGATTAAATATAACTTCCTCTAATGGTCGACCAGGAAATTTTCAAGGAATGAAAATTCGAGGTAATGGTTCTCCAATCGTGTTGGTCGATGGATTTGCCTCTTCATTGGCAGATGTTGACCCAAATCAGGTTGCTGAAATTTCCGTCTTGAAAGATGCGGCTTCTGCAGCAATTTATGGTATACAAGCAGCAAATGGGGTTATTCTCATTACCACAAAAGGAGGACGTAAAAATAAACCATTAGAATTTTCCTTCGGTTCACAGGCCAGTATACAAGGATATACGATGATTCCGAAATTGGCGAATACTATCGAGTATATGCAACTTCGAAATAAGGCGGAATTGAATGAACAGCTTTACCTAAACGATATTGATCCGAAGGATGCAGATCCGTACTCAGCATTTAGTCAAAATGTTATTGACCGTGCCCTGGCAGGCGAATTTTTTGATACGGATTGGTCCTCTGTCTTGTATGGTCAACGTGCAAAACAAATAGCCCAAAATTTAGACCTTACAGGTGGTACTGATAAAACTACGTACTCCTTAGCCTTGGGTTATATTGACCAAGATGGGGTAAACATTTCAGATCTTGACGGTTTCAAAAGATATAATGTGAGGGCAAAGTTAGAAACTGAAGTGACGAATTGGTTAACTTTAGGTACCAATAGTGCCTATACTCACCGCAGTCAAGTCATAATACCAATCGAAAATGGCCGTGCCTTGCGTGCCGTTCCATTTTATCCGGTACACGATCATATGGGTTCTGGATTATATGCTGTCGGAGATGGTGGTACTTCACAAAATCCGGTCTTAACCTCAAACAACGGTTCGTTTGCAAAATCCCTTCGGGATGTTTATGAGTTACAATTAAATGCAAAAGTGAAACTATTTAAAGGCTTAAGGTTTGAAGAAAATGTTGGTTTTAGGATTATCAATACCAATGACAAAAATTGGAATAATGCTATAAATTATGCCTCACTAGAATTTGATGGTCAAACCGGAGAATATGTAGCTAATCCTACTATTATTGCACAATCTTCGGCACGCTCCTTGGCTTTCTCCACCAACCGTCATCAGACGATGACCACACAATCTTTACTAAGATACGATTGGTCTGAAAACGGACATACCATCAATGGATTATTAGGATGGCAAACGGAATTACAAAAAGCTGAAGGCTTTAATACGCAAAGGCAGAATTTTCTAAATGATGCTGTATTAAGCCTCAACCTTGGTGGTGTTGAAACTGGACTTACAAATGGTTCCGATGGATTGGAATCTGCCAATTTATCAGCCCTAGGAAGGTTAACTTATGATTATAAAGGCCGCTATCTAGCCGAATTTTCATTCCGAAACGATTGGTCTTCCAATTTCGCTAAAGGTTATAGAAGTGGCTTTTTTCCTTCATTCTCGGTTGGCTGGAATATCAAAGAAGAAGCATTTCTTCAAGAAATCGAAAATATAGACCTATTTAAACTACGCGGATCATGGGGAGAAGTCGGTTTTGATAATGTTTCTTCCCTTGCATTCATCCAACGGGTGAATCAAAATTATGGATACCCTTGGTCCACAGGAATGGAACCAGGATTGGTCATTGCCAATTACGCAAGTCCAAATCTAACATGGGAAACCCACCGAAAAATCAATCTGGGTTTAGACCTTTCCTTTTACAATGGAAAATTGAGCTTAACGGCAGACTTCTTTAGAAATGGAAGATACAACATTTTGGCAGATGCACAGATCGCTCAAGAATTTGGTCTACCTGCACCTCGAATAAACCGTAGAAAACAAGAATACAAAGGGTGGGAATTGGAAATAGCGCACAAAAATACGCTTGGTGATTTTAGCTACCATGTAGCTTTAAATGCGACTAATATTCGTTCAAAATGGCTTTCTTTAGGTGGTGAAGCGACAAACTATGGTGATCTTCTACGTCAAGAAGGTTTCCCTGTCGATATTCCATATGGATACCGCACTGATGGGTTAATTGCGAATCAAGAAGAGTTAGACGACTATTTAAAAAATCACACTTTTGAAGGGCCGAATACCTCTCTTCAATACATCGGAGCACCGAAACTTGTAGACATCAGCGGTCCTGATGGAATTCCAGACGGAAAAATTGATGCGACCTATGACCGTGAAATCATTAATCATAAAAGGGGTGAATTTTTAGTTGGTGGTCAAATCGGGCTTAGTTATAAAAATTTAAGTTTATTATTTGCTCTGAGTGGTGTATTGGATCGCAACATCTATGCTATCGGTGGTCAATCTGAGAATCATTTCTCTGGAGGTGTAGGAAATGCTTTTTCAGTCCACAACGAAAGTTTTGATGCCAATAACCCGAATAAAAATGCGGCCTATCCTTTGACTCGTATCGGTTTAATAAATTATGATCGATCAAATTATTGGATGCGTAAAGCAAGTTATGTACGAGTTAGAAACATCAACATAAATTACGCTATAAATGATGAATGGTTAAAGAAAACAAAATTCCTAAAACGAAGCTCTGTATTTGCATCCGTAGAAAATCCATTCATTATTTGGAACAATTTTTTTGCTAGTCCATATGGCTGGGATCCTGAGCTGGGTATTGGTCAAGTGGAATACCCATTGGCGCGAACTTTTGCTTTGGGCTTAAACATTACTTTTTAATCAAACTTTATGGCATTCATACAATTAAAAAACAGCGCAATTTATACTATCGTCGGTTTATTAACCTTAACGAGCTGTGAGTCTTTTTTAGATCGTGAACCTTTAAATGAATATTCCGTAGCCACAGTATATAAAACGGAACAAGATATCCGTCTAGCATTAAATGGATTATATGCACAAATCCGGGGCTTTAATGAGGATGGAAACCCCAAGGAAAGTGAATACTATTACACCATATTTACGGATGATGCCTACGATCGAAGGGGGGCACAACAATCTTCTGATCTCGATTTCAGTCCTAGTCAACGTGCTTTAGCTTTTGATTGGCAACCTCGATATAAAATGATTAGGGATGTCAATGAATTTCTAGCGCGCGCACCTCAGGCACAAGAAAATTTTCTCAATCCAGAACTTTTCGAACGCTATATTGCGGAAGCCCGTTTTATCCGAGCGCTCAATTATGCACGTCTTAACTTCTTATTTGGTGCAGTTCCGCTATTGACAGAACCTACTGATCCAAATTATTTCCCTACTCGAACTACGCGTGAAAAAGTTTTTGATTATGTAAATAAAGAGTTATCAGAAATTGCTGAAATATTGCCAGAAAAATACACTGTGGCAAGCGAACAAGGACGTATTACTCGTGGGGCTGCCTTAGCAATCAAAGCGCGCCATCTATTAAATGCGATAGATTGGTATCCAGATAAAAATAAATTATATACTCAGGCTGCTGAGGCCGCTGCAAATGTTTACAACAGTAAGGTCTATAGTTTAGATCAAGGTGAAACAGGTTATCAAAATTTATTTTCTAGGACAGCCGGATCAACCAATTCCAATGAAGCTATATTAACTTTAAATTATAATCGCGATTTTAAAAGTCATGGCTATCAAGTGGTCATTTTACCCAAAGGTGCATTTTCAGGAAGTCGGGCGAATAATAGCAATTACGTAGGTGCAACCGATGCTTTGGTTGAAGTATACCAAATGAAATCCAATGGAAAACCCATTAAAGAAACGAACGCTGGCTATAACCCTGCAAAACCTTGGGAGAACCGCGACCCAAGATTAACCACCACGATCTTAAAAGGAGGTGATCTTATTCCAATCAAAGGTGGTGATGGCCTGAATAATCTATATGTGTACGATGCGCATCCAAGGAAAAGTCCAACAGTTACTTTAGACAATGGACAGGTGATTTCAGCTTTAGATACCGATGACGTCAATAAAAATGGCGTCAATCAAACAGGATATGGTTATAAAAAATACATGGACTTTAATTTTATAGAACCTCAAAAAGGTGATATTCCATATCATTTTATCCGATTTTCCGAAGTTATTTTAATGTATGCTGAAGCCCTATTAGGTCGTGATGGCAACATCCAAGAATCCATGGCTTTAGTGAGTGAAGTTCGCGAACGCGTAGGTTTACCCAATGTATCGATTAGTTATGGTGCAGTTAACAATGTAGCTGAAGCTTTAACAATCATTCTACACGAAAGAAGGGTTGAGTTTGCTTTAGAAGGTCCACAACGCTATTTTGATATTCGTAGACATCGTTTAGGAGAGCAAGTGTTTGAAGATCTAAACGTTTATGGTATACCATTAGGTGAAGGTAGGCGTGCAAATGCAAATGTATTAGAGGGGGATTTGGATACTGGCAAAAAAATTATCGTTGGCCGTAGAAAATTTAATGCTGATCAATATTATTTATGGTCCATTCCTTTGGAAGCAATCCAACAGAATCCGAACCTAGCCAATGACCCTGTATAGGGTTGGCTGCCTAGCACTATAAAAATAAAAAATATGACTAAAGTAATATTCTTGTTGACTTGTTCGGGACTGTTGATTTTGTTTTCTACAGAAAACGGAAAGGCAACGACCATTTCAAAAGACCCTAAACCTAATATTATTTATATTCTGGTAGATGATATGGGGATTGGGGATATTGGTGTCTATTATCAAAATTACCGCAAAGAAAAAGGCAAAAGAAATTGGCCATATATGCAAACGCCTCAGCTTGATAGGTTGGCTAGCAGAGGAGCAAGACTAGATCATGGATATGTAAATGCACCAGTCTGTGTAAGTTCTAGGGCATCCCTTTTATTGGGTGCCACACAAGGTCATAGCAAAATCAGGAACAACCAGTTTGATAAAGCATTAGATCGGAACTATAATTTGGCAAACAGCTTGAAAATAGCTGGCTATAATACCGCAGCCATCGGGAAATGGGGAATGCAAGGCAAGGCTCCAGATTGGCCTGCACACCCTTTAAAAGTAGGATTTGACTATTATTACGGTTACATCCGACATAGTGATGGCCATGAACATTATCCCAAAGAAGGTAAGTATAAAGGGGTGAAAGAAATGTATGATAATTACACAAACGTCACAGCAGATTTGGATAAATGCTATACAGGAGATTTATGGACAGCAAGAGCTAAACAATGGATTATAGATTATGTAGGCTCCAAGGATAAGAACACCCCTTTCTTCATGTATTTATCTTATGATACACCGCATGCCGTCACTGAATTGCCCACGCAACAATATCCAAATGGAGCAGGTTTAAAAGGAGGTCTTCAATGGCTAGGTAAACCTGGGGAAATGATCAATACAGCTTCTGGTGAAATAGATTCTTGGATCGCTCCTGAATATGCAAATGCTACATGGGATCACGATCATGATGCCTCAACGGTGGAAAAACCTTGGCCGGATGTCTATAAAAGATATGCAACCAGTATTAAGAGGATTGATGATCAAGTTGGAGACGTATTACAATTATTATCCGATTTAGGCATTGAAGATAATACTTTGTTGATTTTTTCATCAGACAATGGAGTTAGTAAAGAATCTTACTTAAAGGAAGAATTTTCACCTGAATTTTTTAGAAGTTATGCGACATTTCAAGGAATAAAAAGAGATTTATGGGAAGGTGGTGTCCGTGTGCCATATTTGGTACAATGGCCAAAAAAAGTCAAAGCTGGAACGATTATCCAGGAGCCCATGATCGCCTCAGATTGGTTAGCCACCTTTTTAGATGCCGCCGGTTTATCCATTCCTGCAAATATTGATGGTGTATCCATTTTACCTACATTGACAGGGTCCGGTAAACGTAAACCTTCGAAAATATACATGGAATACGATCAGAATCAACCTTCTCCTGATTTCGAAGATTTCGATATCGCCAAAAGGAATAGGCCACGTGGACAAATGCAATCCATTCGAATTGGTGATTATATGGGGGTGAGATACAGTATAAAAAACTCGAATGATCCTTTCGAAATTTATGATGTGGTGAAAGATCCCATGCAAAATAAAAATTTAGCTGGCACGTCAACTTTTGATGATTTACAAAAACTCATGCAACATCGAGTGATCCAAATGAGACGCCCAGATGAAAATGCAAAAAGGCCTTACGACGACGCTTTTGTCGCGGCATCTACTGAAAAAAACATTAAAAACAAATCTTTTACCTGTCAATTATATGAAGTAGATCAGGAATGGGTACCAAATGAATATGGATTAAAATCAATTAAGAAAAAAACAATCAAAACCATAAATCAGCAATCACTTAATCCTGTAGAAGATGCTGTATACGTAGTAACCGGCTTCATTACGGTCCCTACAGATGGCGCTTATCGGTTCAAATATAAGAGTAATGGAAAAGCGATCCTTAAGCTCCATGAAATCTTATTGATTGATGCAGATTTTGATTATCAAGGAGAGACTATGGAAGAATCGGTTATGTTGAAAGCTGGAAAACATCCTTTCACATTTTCATACAAACCATCATCTTCAGATAGCACCTTAGATTTTACTTGGTCAGGACCAAGTTTTGATTCAAAAGAAATCGGTTTTTAAACTAAACATGTTCAATTAATAAATTGAACTTAAGAAACTCCAGGATGATATGATCAAGCATAAGTTGGGTGGGGCCTACTTTGCTTGATGTATCCGCTGCAATCGAAAATAGGTATATTCATTTATGAATATGCCTATTTCCTGGAGTCATTTTCTAGTCAACAAGAATTGTTTAGCTGACGTAGATCCTACTCGCTATATATAATTAAAAATCCTTCTCAAAAAATTGGAATAACTTGGTGCCTTCAATCTGTTTATTGAAGCAGCTATACCACCGTTTAATATTAAACGATCCCGCTTCGATTAAATACTATATGGAAAAGAGATATAATTTGCTCGAATATTTATCCAGTTGAGCAACCTATTTATTACTCGATTTATCCATATTTTTACAGCATGGAAGAAAAAAACACCTACATCATTTATCTACGTGTTATAGCTACATTATTTGTAGTCTTTATCCACGCTTCCACAGGTTATCTTTACCGCATTGATACACTAGCTTTCGATTGGAACTATGCCAATTGGATCAATTCGGCTACAAGATGTTCCGTTCCCATATTTGTTCTTATTTCTGGGACATTACTACTGCAAAAAAATGACGATACATGGAGTTTTTATAGAAAACGAATTCCGAAAATCCTTTATCCCTTTATCTTTTGGACGATAGTTTACCTCATTTATTATTTTTATCGATATACCAAATTCGAATTACTCTCGAATGAAAAAATAGTGTCTATCAGTATTGATAAGATTCTTCACGGTGCGAATGCACATTTGTGGTATTTGTATATGGTGGTTGGTTTATACCTCGCTATTCCATTTCTGCGAAAGATTCTTGTCAATTCCACACTGCGGGAAATGGAAATATTTCTTCTTTTTTGGGTATTGGCAACATGTTTTACCAGTAAACCAATTTATTCGGCTATGCCTAAGTTCGATTTCGATTTTTTCACTGGATATATTGGCTATTTAGTCCTCGGTTACTACTTAAGTATCAGAAGCCTAAACATAAAATGGAAACAATGGTATTTTGTTGTCGTTTATGTACTGATGGTTGCTATTGCAGCTATCGGCACACAGCTACTAAATCATGATGCAAATAAATTAAACACCTTTTTTTACAATTACCTATTCCCTACAACCGCATTAACTGCTGTGGCATTATTCCTCTGGATTAAAGAAATAACAGAAAATAAAAACGCACCTAATTGGATAAAATTTGTTGACAAGTATAGCTTTGGAATTTATCTAAGCCACATTATTCCATTAAGTTACCTGCACCCATGGCTAGCAAAACAATTCAGTACAGCATGGGTGATTCCTTTGGCAACTTTATTGACAATGATAGCCTCTATACTAATCACCTTACTCATTCGAAAGATACCTTATGGCAAATATGTTAGTGGATAATGTTTTCATTTGCAAATTATATTAGCACTCGAATCAACTAAAACAAATCACCTGCCTATTAATATTTTACTAATATGCCCAAATTTAACACTTAATTAGCTGAGATTAATTTAACCTAGTTTTTGAATAAAAACATAAAATCTACTGTATAACAACCTCCATTAGTTCCGACTAAGGAATAACTAGTACACCTTCGAGCATTTTCATTCAAATACAAACTCATTATGGTGGAATTACCTACATTAAACATTGAACCTACTGTTCCCAAAAAGGCTGTACCATTACGCAATTTAATTGGTTCCTTGGTTATTGAGTTAATAAATGAGAGGGAATATTCCTGACCATTAGCTGGTTTAGGAAATATGTGGTAATCTGATAATTTAGAGGAGACATTTTCAATAGTATAAACAGGTTCCCACCCTTTTCCTAAATCTAGATGGAATATTACGTCGAAACCTTCAGGAAACATAACTTTAGCTTGGTTTGCAATCCTAATTTTTAAAAAACCTTCTGGAGGAGGAGGAATACTTTTTGTGTCATCCTTTATTATTACTGGTATGTCTCTTGGATCCAACTGATAGAGATAAAATATGTCCTCGGAAGGTATAACATTTATTATTGTGTCTAATAAAACTTCATTATTACTTTTTAAATAAAACTCAAACCTTCCTTCCCCTGCTAAAATTTTTAAACTGTTATTTTTCCAAGGAATTTCTTCTCCTTCATAACGAATCCCTATATCTGGTTGTGATATTGTACCTTTAGTTTGCAAATTCATTTTAATGAATTCTACAAATGGGGACGTGTATTCTAACTTCTTACAAGAATATAAAGTAAGAACAAAAATTAATGGAAGTATAAATAGGTGTTTTCTCATTTTGATAAATTCTAATTGATAAAAATCAAGGTAGGGTCTAAAGACCCTTCCCTGAATAATTTATGAGATTTTATATTTTACTGTTATTTACAGCAGAATCCTGGGTTGAAATTAGTCCAACCTGCTGTCCATATCGTAGTAGCTGTTGCCGCAGGTGCAATCGCTCCACGATATGATAATCCATCTTCTGTAAATTCACCGTCAGCACCATCGTATGCTGGTGAGAGAGTATTTGGACGTAAATACAATGGATCATAGCTAGAGGCTAAAGAACAAGTGAAAAAAGCACCATCATTCGCCAATTTTAAAAATGAGTTTGCGGAAGCATTATTACTTTGGTCAAATGGATCAATACCGTAAGTTGATGGGAATGTAGGACTTGCAGATGAAACCGTTGTATAAGCATGTACTACGTTATTAATAAATGAAGAACCTACATTTGTAATACTTTCAAAAGTCGCTCCGGTAGGAAATCCGGCGATAATTGAATTTTGTAAATCTAAAGAAGATGCTCTTCTCCAACGATTTCCATTCTTCAATTTACCCGAACCTATTGAATTAGAACCATAACCTAATAATGTAAAATTACGCAAGACTGGTTTTGTTTTTGGCAAAGCTGAAGTACCAGTTCCATCGTTATCAGACTCGATACCATTAGAGTCTGAATTGCCTCCACTTGTACTATTCGTTGTGCCTGGATCTTTTAAACCAATTGCGTATTGAATAGTTCCACTGTATCCAAAATCAAAATCGAAATCATCATCGTCTGTTCCAATCGCAACCAAGTGATCTGCATTTACTGTACCGCCGAAGAACTCGAAAGCGTCATCAGCAGAATACGATACCTGAATGTGCGATAAGGTAGTACCGCTACCTACCCCACCTAAAGTCAGCCCATTAATTTCATTGTCTGCAGCCAATTTATATCCTGGGAATTCAATACGCACGTATTTCAAACTTCCTGAATTATCATTTGCAATAGTATTTCCTGGACCACCATAAGTAATATCTGTTCCTGCTGGTTGTGGAATCCCTTCAATTCGAACTGCAACATTACGGTTTGTTGTTGCTTTACCCAATAGCACAACACCTCCAAATGCTCCTGCATTGCTACAGCCTGAACCACAGCCTCCAGCACTAGGAGAAGTAAATACAATTGGCTGTGTTGCAGTTCCATTAGCAATTAACTGCCCCCCTCTAGCCACCACTAATACACCTGCTAAATTTTGAATTCCGTAGGTTGGGTCATTATAAGTTTTTGTTCTACCAGTAATGATGGTGGTACCAGCCTCAATGGTCAACACTTGGCCATCTTTAACATAAGATACGCCGTTCAACTTCCACAATTTATCCTTGGTTAATGTGGTTGCTGTGATGATTCCGTTGGCATCTACAGGAATAGATACGGTATCAGCACAGGATAATGTCGCTAATGAACCGGCTGATGTTGATTGATCAAAATTATTTTGATCGAGGTTTTTATCGCAACTGGATATACTTATTGCCACAACTGTGCTCGTTAATACGATAGTTGAAAATTTAAGCAAACCTTTGCTTGTTTTTTCTAGAGTCTCAGTTCCTGCATCCATTAATTGATTTAGTCTTTGTACCCCATGGCTACATGCTGCTTGAACTTTATTTAAAATGTTCATATATTTACTTTTTAAAATTATAATTCAGAAAAATTTTAATTAAGGGTGTTGAAAAACCACTTTTCACGCCCTTCTCCTTTCCGAGGTGTTCTACTACTTCTAGAATTCCTGTTTTTTATCCTCCTTCCTTTTTTAATTTTTACAAATTGAATCTCCATTAAAAATTATAGGTGAATGATAAGCTAATATTTCTTCCTGTTTTGGCACGGTAGACAATGCGGTCACCTTTCTCAGGTTCAAATGCGGTGCTATTATTTTTCTTGAGTTTCCAACCTACTGTAGCTCCATCTTTGATGATATTTTCATAGCCATCTGTATTCCTGTAAAAGATGATATACTCGTCTAATAAATTGCCAACATTGCATTTGATTTCGGCCTTTCGCTTCAGTACACGTGCGCTCAACTGAATATCCAGTATATTACGTCCATGTTCATATTCAACGAATGCATCATCTAAGTTAATGGTATTCGTACGTTGACCTGATCGATTATAACTGCTTGTTAAACCAAATACGGCATCCTGATAAGTAATACCCCCGTTAATAATCCATGGCGCCTGCCCATATAAAGGTCTATCTTGAGAAGCTAATCTCGTGTTTTCCAAATTCTCACCTGGCATAGGCACCTGTTGCACTTCGACATTAGATTTAATCCAAGTACCATTCCCAAATAAAGTAATATGTTGCAACCAGGGTTTATCCGCTATAAATCCCAAAGATTTGCGTACTTCCACTTCCATTCCATAGTTTTTTGCGGCAAGCTGGTTCTGGAAACGGTAATAACCATCCTGCACAAATACCATTTCAATAGGATCTTTCATTTTCTTATAAAATCCAGAAATAGAAAACACCTCTCCCGCTGCAGGGTACCATTCGTAGCGCAGATCAATGTTGTCAACAAGGGTAGATACCACCTGTCGGCCCGATATATTGGCATCCAATTCATAATCATAAAAGCCAAAGTAAGATGTCTCTCGAAAATCTGGGCGTATTGCTGTCTTGCTATAGGCTGCTCTCAGATTCATTTGCGAGCTCAAACTGAAAGTGAGGTTAGCAGATGGTAACAGACGCCAATCTTTCTCTCCTGTCGTAGAAAACAATTCCCAATTGTTGTCAATTTTTCCATAACGTCTTTTTATATAATCTTCCTGTCTGTTGCTAAGATTATAGTGCTCTGCACGCAAACCATAAACGAGGCGCAACCTTTCAAAAAAACGTTGATCCAGCATGGCGTAAAGCGAATGGCTTCGCATAGTCCCGTTAAACGTAGGTCCATTAAGATTATCTGCCCAATAATAAGCCTGCCCTTTTTTTGCACCCATAGACTCATCAGAAAGTACCTCAGAATAAGGGCCTTCAATGGGATTAATAACATCTGAAAAACTAGAATAAGCAATAACTTTTGTCATATTCAGATTTCGGTGTTTATCCCATCCACTATACCCTATCTTAGCTATATTTTTTATGGATGACCCTAGCATAAAGTTTTTACTAAAAAACAGCTCCCAATTATAGTCATCCTCTTTCACATCGGTCCACAAACGGTAATCATAAGAGTCACCTAAGTCGCTAGGTATAAATACATTGGGAGTTTGAAAATAATCAACACCTCCAACAGAAGCTGTAAGACTGTATTTAAATCGACGTTGATCTTGAACTTGCTGACCGATACGGGTCCATCCCAGTGAATAGCCCATTTTGATGCCAGTACCGCTTAATAAATTTTCACCTTCCAATTTATGCTGCCAAACCCAAGTAGACTGTGGATCTTGAAACTGCACAAGATATTTAGCATCATCATTTGCGCCGTAATTTTTTCGAAAACCTTGATTATAATTATCTTCTAAAATACGGGAGTACATGTTTTTCAAAGCGATCTTAAAGGCTTTACCTTGAAGACCAATATTTAAAGCTGTACCGATCGTGCTGTTAAAACGATACGATAATCCAGCTCCGTTTTCTGTACTGTCTATATAATTTGGAACAATATCTGCAGTACTATTACGAACATTATTGAATGGAACAATTGTTTGCTGGTTACGGTAAGTTACTCCTCCTGAAAACCCGAATTGAAGCTCATTGCTTAGATCATAAATCCTTCCAAGAGCAAATCGAGCATTTTGGAAGGGTATAGCTCGATATCGATTCACCAATAATCCCGTCTTATCAATTCGTTTTCCCTGTGCAATGGCATCCAAACTCGTGTAAGGTATTCCGGAACCCGGAACAAGCTCTAGGTCTTTGGGCATATCAGCAGGATACTCCCCATCCGGACCAAGTGGTGGTGTATTTATCTGGGAATGCCAATACCAAGATTGCAAACCTTCAGGCTCCTTGCGGTTCGCACTATTCAAGGCAAAATAGTCACTGCCTTTCCGATCACCCAACATCAAAAAGTCCTTGGTTGTACTCACCGTATTCCCCCCAGATCCAATGGAAATCGTCGTAAAATTCTCGGCAGGGATATCCATGGTATTCACCGTGACTTGCCCACCACTAAACTCGGCTGGCATATCAGGCATGGCTGTCTTATTCACAACTACCGTACTCACTAGCTCCTGTGGTAATACATCAAAAGAAAAATTCCGACGATTCATATTAGTACTTGGAAGGGTTACCCCATCAATCATAGCTTGATTGTAACGATCGCTCAACCCACGTACGACGACATATTTATTGTCTACGGTCGTCACTCCACTCACCCGCTTTAATACCTGTCCGATATTATTATCCGGTGTTCGGGAAATCTGCTCCGAAGAAATACCATCCGTCATCGAAGCGGCATTTTTCTGTTGTGCGTATAACCCTGCTATACTTTCTTTTTTAAAACTTCCTGTTATGACAACTTGGTCTAGGGCACTCGTTTTTGGAGTTAACACAATATTGAGAGATGTTAACTTAGCAGATTGGACATCTATCTGTGTTACACGCTTAGTATTATAAGCAATATAACTTACCACTAAGGTGTAACTTCCCGGCATCAATTGGAAATTAAAGGTACCATCCAATCGGCTCTGCATTGCCTGATTGTTTTCCTCAATTTTTATAGACGCTCCGACAAGTTCTTTACCACGCTCATCAACAATTTTTCCGCCGATACGTCCTGGTTGTTGAGTGGCTTCAACTTTGTTTCGCAAAAGGGTCTTTTCGTTTGTTTTAGGGCTTTCGTATGTTACGCTAATATCTTTCCCCTTAATATTAAAATCGAAACCTTTACGCTCGAGAGTAGTGAGTACCTCGGCTAATTTCTTTTTTTCGAATCGAATATTGTCTATAATTAATTGTCCAATAGAAGAGCCATAATAGAACTCATAGCTTGTTTGTTTATTAATTTCTTTAAACAATGTACCAGCTTGTACCTGACGATAATTGACACTTACTGGAGCATTTAGACGGTTAGATGCCTGTGCATAAATCGGCAAAGTTGCCATCATTAGAATCACGTATAAAAAGCTATGTGAAAGTCGTTTTTTAAAGATCAGTTTTAATAAACCCGTTAGGATTAGAACATAGAATTGCATATTTTCGTAAGGTTTTTTACAAATTATTTGTTTAAAAATCAATAAGATCATTGCGGTCTAAACACCGCGTTATTTAGAGTGCCGTTTTTCCGGAACGGCACTTTTCTGTTGTTTTAAATTTGCTGTTTTTCTTTATTTTCTGCTCATCATAATTTCATATGTTAAACTGTCCGTTTTTTTAATTTGGAGATTTTGTGTGTGGGTGAGTATATAAAAAATGTCCTCTAACTTTTTATTATTGAAATTCCCATTAATATGATCCGATTTGATGTTATTCCGATCAAAGGTTAAGGAAATGCCATACCAGCTGCTAATCCTATAAATCGCTTCCTCAAATGGGACATCTTCAAAATGCAGTCCTTGAGAAATTGGGTTTTCACGATTATTATCAAAGTCGCTTAGTACAACCTCCCCTTCCAAATACTCATACGCCTTGCCTGGAGTCAATATCACCGCGCCTTCTTTAGTATCCTCATTGATTTTGCGTACAGATTCTACCGATACTTTACCGCTATATAATTTTACTTTTTCACGCTTCAGCTTTGGATCATATTGTACCGTAAAAGAAGTTCCTAAAGCTATAGTTTGCAATTCTCCAGACTGTACTCGAAATCGTTTATTGGGATTTTTTATGACTTCAAAAAATGCTTCACCCTGATCCAAATAAATTGCACGTTCATTCTTTGCAAAACTTTTTGGATAACGAAGAACTGTTCCCGAAGATAGCGTGGCCACAGAACTGTCTGGAAGTACTAACCGCTTTATGGAACCATTTGGAACCTCCATCAAGACAAATTCAGGCGTTGCATTAGGCATCAACTTTTCTCTGAATAAGATAAAGCCAGCATACATTAAAAAAACTGCAGCCACAGATGCAACTGATAGGTACATACGATAAAATTTCTTCTTCCGACCCACTCGATTAGCCTGATAACGAACAATCCTAGATAAAGATTCTTCCATACCAAATGGCCCTTCCAAATTGTTGTAATTTTCAAGAACAGGTTCCCCATCGTCAAATGGGTCAATCTGACCAATACCTTTGATGCGCCAAAGCTCCTTCTCCTCTTCTTTTGATAAGATTCCTTCTTTCAATTTCTGTAACAGCTTTTCTCTTTTACTCTTATTCATTTTTAATGGTTCACCCATATATTTATTAGGAGGGGCTACTGTATATATATCCCCAAAAACCAGTGATGGAGGTCTGCTCAGAACTTCGCAACTTTCATGAAAGCAATTTTAAATTACGCAAAACAAGATATTCAAGGTTCTGAATCATGAAATAAAATAATTTTTATTTCATTGATTTAAAGGGAATTAACCCAAAAAACATTAACTATTTTTAATCTTTTCTGATGTTAAACTCATTATATTAAGTTTATGTAAAACAGATTATTTATTTGTTAATCCGATTTTTGAGAGCTATTTATCAAAAAATATTAGGTTAGATTGAACCTCATTCTTAGCATTAGAAGAATATTAAGATGGGGTAAAAATAGAGCGAATACGTGTAGGCTTGTCTATGGATAGTGCCAATTATCTTTCAATACAGAAATTGTTTTTTTAGCTTTTATTAGATGATCTTTAACTGTAGCCTTGCTAATGGACAATTGTGCAGCAATTTCTTCGTAGCTCATCCCTTGCATTCGGGACATCAGAAATACTTGACAACGTTTTTTCGGCAACATCAAGGTCAGTTTATCAACCATGATAGTTAAATCCATTGAAGCATTCAATGCATCTTCCCCTCCGGTATGCTCATCATTGGTCAGCGTAGCTATCAAATAATCATTTTTAAGTCTTTTTTCTCTTTCATACTTTTCTAACCATTTGCAGAAACGTCCACGGGTCATTTCTCGTATTAAGGCATCTAAACTTTTTTCCGTATCGAGCTTACTCCGATAATCCCAAAGCCGATTGAATATATCGTTTGTCAATTCTTCAGCAATCTCGTGACTATTGGTCTTCTGTTTAAAGTATAACCAAAGTTGTTTGTTGTATTTCTTGACAATCAGATTAAAGGCTTTTTGACTACCTTTTCTTAGTTCATCTACTACGCTTGAATCTGTGCTTTCCATAATTTAAATAAGGTTAGTATTTATTTATCCATGTTAAATAATCTTTGATATACTCGTTAATACTTATCTCATAACTATAAGCCGAATAATTATGGTCTGATTATAAAATTCACATGCCGATCTGCTAAATCGCGTGAATCGTATAATATTCGAGGAGTCAATGACGCTGGAACAATTTCATTAACCACTCGATTGGAATATCCCGAAATTCTTGAAAGTGCTGCTTGAATAAGCGGATCCTTAGGATCACCCAATGGATATAATGGCTCCATAAGCTCATGAATGGTTATATTAGGAATTAATCCGTTGGAATAGTCCCCTTCCCCAAGAGAGTTATATAACTTAAATACCATAACTTCTAAGCTCCATGCATTGTTCTTATTTGTATTTCCGTCTCGAATACTGAAGGAAGCCAAATCTTTACCCAATGTAGACTCGCCAATCTGAATAACTTCTGTAAATGGCCGAAGCGACTTCAACAGGAATTCAGCCGCAGATGCCGTATGCCTTCCGGTCAAGATAAAAACCCTATCTAAGGATAAACGCAAATCCCTGATTTCCGAAAATGTGAAGCGAGATCCACTATAAGTCTTAGAAATCGTCTTGGCAAAGCTCTCTTTTCGGATGCCTGCACGTTTGTTGCCCCGGTATTCCAAAAAATGATCCTGTTCATTTACTTCAGTGAGTATGGCAACAAGTGCTGCACAGACACCCACATCCCCTCCAGCATTGTAACGCAAATCAATAATTAATTCTTTTATTCCTTCATTTTTAAAGGTTGTAAACGCCTCTACCAATTGATTATAATATCTTCCATCAAAGGAATTGTAAAACAGATATCCGGTAGGTTTAGACATCGGATGGAATATTTTATATAAGTAAACCGATTTTTGGGTAACGAGGTTGCTCCTAAGTATTATTGAACCTAATCCGATCACATCAAGAGTTATCTTACCTGCTGTAATTGCTGTACGAATTAAAAAATCTATATTCTTTGCATTTATGATAGTCCCATTAATGCTTTTAATCATTTGCCCACGTAGCAGCCCTGCCTGATAGGCCTGTGAATTAGGAACAACTAAAGCAAGGGTAGTCTTTATTTCACCTTTTCCCTGGTCATAAAGCATCAATTCAAAACCAAAATAATGTACAGGTGATGGATAATAACTTTCAGGAACAGAGGCATTGTAAATTCTAGAAAACCTATCTTGTGAATTTTTCAAAGAGGCAAAAAAATTAAGAGGAGTTTTTCCAAGATCTGGCTTTTTCGGCAATTGATTGTTCCAAAAATAGTAGACTTGCAAACTATCCAAAATCCAATCGTTGATGTACTGATTAGATCCTGCTGGATAATTTGGTTCCGGTCCTTCCTTTTTACAGGCAGAAAATAGTAACAAAAGAAATACCCAAACGGAATATCTCAAATAGAATCTTTTTCTGATGTTCATAATAACATAAAAAGTCTGTGCAATACAAAACTAACAACACAAAGTAAACTATATGTTAATTTTTTTTAACACAAACACTTACGTTTCAAGGAATTCCTTTAACCAAAATTGGATTTGGGAGTTAATATTAGTCCTATCATTTAAACAAGGGTACTAGCTGTTTTAAGGAAATTAGTTTAAAAAAAATAATTAATACTATACTGGAATTGTGATTGTTTAATGAACAAAAACCTACCTTAATATATTCCTTGCACATTTTTGTCACATCTGCTTACGAAAGCCTTGTATATCAGCAGAACACAAAAATAGTCCATGCTTGTTGCAAGCCTAAGGATCTCTAGTATTTTATTTGAACCCTTTTTAAATTCTACTTTATTGAGATAAAATTTTTCTTTGGGCTTAGCATGTGACCTATAGAACTTAACAAAATTAGCATAGGCCCAAGCATGGGTTATAATTATTTAATACAGCAGACAATCGTAAGCATAAAGTGCTGCATGACAAATTAGAAATTCATGCCGAAAGTCCAATTCGAAAATAGTTATGACCAATAGTGGTTGCTATTCCAAAGCCAGAAATGACGTAAGGAAAACTATACGGTAGTCGAGACCCAGAAACAAAAGAAGAACAAAATAATGATTTTCATTTATGGCAAATAATAAGATTAAGAGCTTGTATAAATTCAAGTGATAAAGCGATACAAGGAACAAACATAATTTTGTCAGACACATTGTGACACTACTATTTTCAATCGTTTTAATCGCATTATAAAATAAATTTATAAGATTAAAAATACTACAAATGAGGTATTTATGGTCTTAATATTAATTTTGACCTTTGTTAAATAGAATGAACTATACTAACAATATTAACACAATGGCTAAAATGATGTTCCTCATCTATTTGTCAGCTAATTTACAATGCATATTGGGCAATCTATTGGAAAAAAAATATCACTTTAAAAAACACATGGGTATATATGGGAAATAATATTGTAGAAGTAAAACCGATCTTGAATAGCATCTAGAAATAAGTAATCTATAAATCAATTAAAAAGAATTAATTATGAGAATAAAAATAACCAAGTGGAAACAAGCAGCCATGCTGCTTCTAATGTGCATTTCTGTAGTCGCTGTCTATGCTCAAGAATTTAAAAATATCGGCGAATTTAATCGTCATGAAGAAAAAATATGGCTACAATTAGATAGTATCACAAAGTCGCTGGATCCAGAATATTACAAATTAACGGAGTATAATCCTAAATTCACTAAGAATGATTTCAATACACATATCGCCAAGATTCATAAGTTGGTAAAGAGATTTGAAGAACGCATATTGCATTGTCAAAATGCTTTGAAAACTTTGCCAGAGCCAAACGATATAACCTCTAATTTTGATCTCAAAGGCTCAACAGAATCACGAATTTTAACTTATCAAACAATGATTTCTGACAAGCAAATGCTCAAACTGAGGATTAAGGAATTAGAAATGAAAATTAGTAAGTTGAAATAATAAGATTTGGCTGTTTAGGTATAAATTATGAAAGCATAAAGCCTATTTGTTTTATGAACATATTCCATGCTTGTTGCTCTTCGATAATCAGCTTTTACTAAACTTGGCGAATATTGCTGGACATGAAAGAACTTCAAATTCCGAAGGAATCATCAGCATCAAAGCAAAGATGAAATAATTAACAAATCAATCTTGTTTGATAAAATTTCATTGTAGATAGTCAAAAAAACTAACTACAAAATATTACAAACAAAAAAAGCGACATTTTCAAGTCGCTTTTTTTTAGTAGCCCGTAGGGGAATCGAATATAATGACCATCTTTCTCTTTATCAGCAACTTACAAACCTTCAACTTCCCACCTCACCAAATAACTCACTGGTTTGATATAAATTTTAGCTGCTATTGCTTAATGTTTAAGATACATATTTAATTCGGTAATCAAAGTGATATGTATAAGAATATCTAGTCAAAAATTAAAAATATTGTTGCCGAAAATCAATTTAAATAAACATTTATCGTTCAATGTTTTTCAAATAACTTTATTTTAAAACTATGAACATAAACATATAATTGTAAATCGTCAGCAAAAAATGGACACGTTTGAATCTTAACTAAGAGAGTGTTTTATTCAAAAACACTTAACTTTAGTAATATGGGAAGACCAATAAAAAGTAGTCCAGAAAACTTCA
>NZ_JBMOXB010000012.1:0-153108 GCF_049316305.1 Sphingobacterium sp. HJSM2_6 | reverse complement strand
ATTAAATCTAACGTTTTTGATGAAAACACTCCTTAAGTTTTTAAAATATCGTGTCCACTTTTTGCTGACGATTTACATATGGTATTACCAGTAACCCTTACTCCTATCTTTTGTCAGCAATACAATGGAAAAAACATTCATTAAAATAACCTTACAAAATTCTCTGCATTATGCATATCATAAAGTTCAAAAGCAATAAAATACTATTAAAACCTAAAAAGGAGAAAATGGTATTAGGTATAATTTGATCTGACGATTTGAAGTTTTCAAATACTTCGCTACAAATCAATTTTATTTCAAAAAAATTAATGAAAAGGTATTGAGCTAAAGTTATACTTGGTTCGGTCGTAATATAAATAGATTATATCGTATGAAAATAAAATCATAGATGAATCCCTTTGTATATAAGTAAGATACTATTTATTTCATATGGTTTAATATCATATGAAATAAATAGTAGCATGCACTTAAGCTGATCATGATAATCCCATGTATCATCCATTTTCGCCTCAAATAAGTAAAGATAGAAATCGAAAAATACTGAAGAATTTCATAAAATATTATCTATAAAATCTATCAGCAATAAAACATCCAAGTTCCTAGTGGAATTTGGAAGTTTTAATTGGTTAAAAAATAAAAAAGCCTAATCCAAGGACTAGGCTTTGTATATAAATAACTTTATACTTAAAAAAGCGATGTGCTCGTTTGAAGAAATTTACCAGTTGATGCTGCACTTTCCTTTACCACTTTTCCATCGATAATAATTTGAGCCTTTAACGTCGATGCATCGGTTAACCCTACTCCATTTGCAGTTACCATAGGCGTTCTTGTTTCTATTCCTGCTTCACTTGTCCATTCATTTCCAAATTCTCCAGTTTTTGAAACTGCGTCATTTCCATCATAATAGACAATGGTACTGATTTTTACATCACTTGATCCAATGATCTTGTACTGTACTTTTTTAGTTCCTGTTTCTACTGCAGGATCGTCATCTTTACTACAAGCGGTAAAAATAAATGTAAGGGCTACTAATGCTAGTGCTAATAATCTAATGTTTTTCATAAATATCATTTTTAATCTAGCACTATTTATCAAACACCATGCCTTATTAGAGTTATCAATCTAATTTTATTAAAATATTCGAAATATTTCCACACCTGTAATTATAAATTCATATTTTACAATTAAAACCTTATAAAATAAATTAATAGATTATTAATTAATATCTATTTTAAGTAACCTTTATGCTCTTGGTTATACCTTAGGATATCTTTTATTAAAACTAATTAATTAAAAAAAATCATAATCACCTTATTACTAGCAATATGAACCCCATTAATTATAAAATCTTTTATTTTTTTACTTATAGGAAAAACACTAAATTGCTTATATATCCTAGATTATGCAGAGCAATATGATTTTCACCTATTCCATTTGTGATCCTTTAGAAAAGGAAATTATTAGTATTTCAAAAAACTTTAAAGGAGAAGAACTCCTACAAATTGCAAAGAATTATCCTTGGATGGAGAAGCTGAACATCATGGAGCAATTAAAACCTGAAGAAATTTATTACAATCCATCCTTAGATTTTTTAAATGTAATTTCAAAAAGTAGTTTTGGACTTTCAGCACATTTCAATGATCAGCAAGAACTTGAATTCTCCTTATGGTATCGAAGACCTAAAAAAAACAATGTATTTTTTGGATTATTTGGGGAAAAAGAAAAAATGGTTGTCGATGATAAATGGGGCTATAATTTAGAAGCTTCGCTGATCTATTTAAATGATTTCATTGATGGAAATGATGAAAAATTAGAACAATTGTTTATTTAATCAGGTAGTGAACCGAAATAATATCCATCTTTAATGATGATATCAAGCTTTTCCTTGTAGCTGAAAGGTAGGGTATTGAATAACCAGAATAGCCATAATCCAGAAGAATATTAAATGACGACCATAAACTATACCATTGACAAGAATGACCAATTAATAACACAACTATTTATTGCCTCAAAATCAGAACGAATAAACAACAAAAGACGCAAAAGCAGGATTACATCGCCTATTCTATTTATATTCTTAGGGCTAATTAGTTTAATATCTAACGATTACATCCCCCTCCTATTTTTATCCATTTGTGCAGTAACGTATTATTTCATTTATCCTAAGTGGGAAAGTCGTTATTACATCAAACACTATAAAGGAATAATTCAAGATAAGTATGGGGATAAGCAATCCATACAGGTCAAGTTTGAATTTGATCATGACCAGCTGAAAGTAAAAGATGATTTGTACGAATCAATTGTTCCGAGCAGCGCTGTAAAAGAATTTTATGAAATAGCTTATGCGATATTTATTATTTTGGAAGATGGACAAACACTTATTTTACCTAAAGACAAACTGCAAAATGTCGCGGAAATCAGAGCTCAATTTACAGAACTTGCAGATCACCTAAAGGTAAATTACCACTTAGAAGAAGAGTGGGAATGGAAATAATTTATTATCAACGCAAACAAGATTAAGGATAGCCGAACTTGATCAGCAGTACAAAATATTCCATCAATTATTTGCTAAAATAAACCATCCTTCATGAAAAGGAAAATGCATTGGGGTACAACTATAAATGCAATTTAAGTCCTAATGCCAATCCCATAAAATTAAAACCTGATAAGCTCTTGTTTTGAATCCTACTAATTAACATCAGATCAGAAACATGCACATCGTAGTAAAAAGCAAGCTTTCTTAAGATCTTCGGGTTTTTAGGCATATTCCATTCAAAAGATTGCCCTAGAAAGATGTTTGCTCTAAGTTTTGTCGAAAAAGTATAATAATCTTTTGGATATTTTTCAGGGGCACTGTACCAAAACTGTTTCCCCAAGGTTGTACTCAGGTATAATCCAGTGCGTAATGGAGAATAGGAAAAAGAAGTATTAATGGGAATCTTCCAAGGGCTGTAAAGCTGGCGAATGCTAAGTGTCAATTTCACTCTATCGGTATCGTATTTAGGCACATATCCCAATAACAATTCCGTAGCCCATTGTTTCTTCTTACCATAGTCCCATCCCGCTCCGACAGCAATTAATCCTATAGAGCCTCCTGTCTGTACTAAATAGCTAGAAGGTTTAATGTGAAAAATTGCCTGTTTAATTTCCACATTATTAAGACTATCCGCATTCAATGAAGCATCCATTGTTGACGCTTTTCCCAGGGAAACGATGAACAAAATGGCAAAGGTTAAGATGATATCACGCATATTAGTAAGAGTGTATTTCATGAGTAAAAGAACCTGGAGTAATGGTGAAGACTAAATATTGCCTCTTTCCAATATTTGGACCTCCAATATAAAATATACCATCGTTGAAAACATCCTCTTTCATATATCGATGCTCATGTCCATGCAATCCAAAAAGTAGATTAGGAAATTGCCTAATATGGTATTGAAACACATTCGATACATTATTATCAAATTGCTCAGAAGTTGGCCGAGCATGCATCATAGCAATGGTTTGATTATAGGGAGCCTGCTCATTTTTCAATTCCGAATTGATAAAGGAGAAATTGGGCACTGGGTTAGCATAATTAGACTCTAACGCGTTGGTATTCATCCCAAGAAATTTAGTTTTTCCAGCAATGAAAGAGAAATTTGGACTACCAAAAACTTTTTCAAAGATCTCTTCCCCATTCGCTAATAAATCATGATTACCGATTAAAACAACATAAGGTTTAGTTGATTTTTCGAGCAGATCTCTTTGCATCAAAAATTCATCGGTTAGACCAAAGTCTGCCAGGTCTCCCCCATGAATAATAAAGTCGATATCATCCTTTGGATTGATATGCTCTACAAAATCACCTAATTCATCATACCAACGTTGAGAATCACTAATAAATGCAAATCTAATCGTATCTTTTGATGCAAAGTTTGATTCTATGGCTGCGATATTTTTGTTATTTATGTCTAAGGTTCCCGTTAGCTTACCTGCATAGGGATGTATATCAATCAGTTCGCAAGAAGATAAAGCAGTTAACAGGACCATTAACTTAAAAAATAAACAAATTCTATACATCTTAATTTTTGACTTTCTGTCCGCAAAAGTAAGGAAATGCAACGTATGTAATTGTCATACTTAAGAAAGATTAATTAATTATGTAGGTATGCACAGGTAACAATACCTAGACATTATTAAATATTTTAGACAACTATTCTGATTTAAAAGGTAGCCAATAGCCTAAAAAACCTTTCGTATAAAATATCTTCCCTTATGTAGAAAAAAGAAAATAGCTTAGCTAGGAAAGCCTAATTTAGTTGAATAAGCGATAAAATTAAGAAAGATTTACAAACCATAGCATCATGATGATCAAAGTATTTAAAACCAATGTCAATGACCTGAATTTAGTTCAAGAAATTAAGAATTCAATCAAAACCAAATTAGGAATTCAACAAGTTACATTTGATTTGGAAGATATCGATTGTATTTTGCGGGTGGAAGGTTTACGATTTTCCCCATTGGATATTATACAGCATGTAAATCACCATGGTTGCTCATGCGAAGAATTACTGTAATTTTCTTCATCTGTACCTACAGTCATAAGCTGTTTAAGTTCATTGATTACCTATTATGCGTTTTCTTCCATAAAGTTAAAAACTGGTCCCTGTACCGATCACCTAATGGGACTTCCTTATCTTTAATCATTAAGGTCTTGTTATCGCATCGTTCGACCTTTGCAATGGCCACGATATAAGATTTAGAAACCCGTATGAACCGATCGGCTGGAAGTAATAAATGTGTAGTTTTTAAGTTCATGGCGGTAATCCATTTTTCATCAAGTCCATAAATGATGGAATAGTCTTTCATTCCTTCAATAAATAAGATATCTTGAAAATAAACTTTGTGATGCATCCTTTCTGAACGAATAATGATGAAATCTTCTACAGGAAGTACATTATCTGCAGCTATAGTCTTCGGTTCAACCTCTTGAAACCTGCTAGCTTTATCAATAGCCTTGACTAAGCGTTTACCTTCTATAGGCTTAAGTAAGTAATCGATAGCTTCCACTTCATAGCTCTTTAATGCATATTGCGAATAAGCCGTAGTAAAAATGATTTTAGTCGTTTTATTGATCGTGGCTGCAAATTCTAAACCCGACATACCGGGCATGTGGATATCCAAGAATATAATGTCTACGGTATGTAAGGCCAAATAATCTTGTGCAAGTTTAACACTCGAAAACATTCCAGCAATGTTAAGATTACTTACTTCATGAATCAGGTGGGCTAATTCCGCACGTGCTAAAGGCTCATCATCGACAATTATGCAATTCATATTGGCAAAATTAGTTGAACAGTATAATCAAATTCATTGGATTTAATCTGCAAGTCGTATTGATCTTGATAGATTAAGTCCAGTCTTTTTTTTATGGTTAATAAGCCCAATCCACGATGTTTATTATTTTGAATAGGAATATGTTCTGTGCTATTTCTACAAATAAATTCCAATTTATGGCTATGGATCTTAAATTCTATATATATCGACGTTTCCTTATTTAATAAACTGGCACTATGCTTAACTGCATTTTCTACAAAAGTGGTAAACAAATTGGCGGGCAAATTAATGGTATTTATAGCTTGATCATTCGGAGTTACATGGGTGACTTGTATATGAATGCTGAAATCATCTCGCCGTATTTTCTCTAAATCTAAAAAGTTTTTCAAAAATTCAATTTCAGAAATGAGTAGCACATTTTCATCATCTGACTTATAAATCTGATGCCTTAAAAATCCAGAAAGTTTTGAAACTACTTCATTCGCTTGATCAGGTTTAGTACGTATGAGGTGATTGATGTTATTCAACATATTAAACAAAAAGTGCGGATTAATTTGATTTTTTAATGCATTTAATTCATGTTTATAGGATAATTGCTTCAGTTCGGAAATCCGTTCCATATTGATAATCCATTGTTGAAATAATTTAAATGTGGTGCTAGTCGATATTAAAATCACAGAAAGAAATACCCCATCGAAATAATCATAACCCCTAGCAGAGGTAATAAATACACCCATCGTTATTAAATACATTTTTAATCCATTTCCTATAACATATATAACTATAGCATCCAATAAAAATAAAACTAGGACATAGAATATGTATTGCCTTTGCATCAGAAAATTAGGAATCAGCACATACATATTTATGTACATCATGAAAACAAAAAAACTATAGATGATAACAATGATCGATAACCTAACTTCTGCAGTATAAATTACAAAATCCGATTCATGGCATAAAAACAGAAAAAATAACAAGAGAAATAAGATATGTCGGAAGACCCGATATTTCTTATGCGTAATAAAATCTACGAAAAATTGTTGTTGCGGGTAAAAATCAGGACACATCGTTGCAAAATGGAATTGTTTGAAATTAGCATTCAAGTGAAATTCAAAAATATGGAAATCAATCGACTGGTAATTCAGGCACTAAATTAGGTGTCTTTTTAGTTATAATATTATGTTTTGTATAAAAATATGTTTGTTTGGTAGAAAACTACAAGAATTTTTACCTAACAGTAGCTAATTTAGTATTGGATTCGTCTATGTATATATTTTATTTTATAAGAGCTCATAAAAACGATATTCCAAAAATAGCAAGGCGATGATGATAAAAATTTTTAAAACTGATGTTTCTAGAATTAGAGATGCTTTTGAATTAAGCAATTTGTTGCAAGGTATTCTAGAATTAAAGCGTGCAACATTTGATTTGGACGATACAGATCATGTATTACGTGTTGAAGGAGATAATTATTCCGCAGATGAAGTCCTATGTTTTCTTGAATTCTGTGGTTTTGAAGGGAAAGAATTGGTCTAATACTAAAACTAGTATTAGACCAATCCGCTTTGTATATTAAAGAGGTATTCAAGAAATTACCTCTATTTGAATAGTAAGAATATACAGCAATGACCAATTCCAAACTTTACGTATTTTCATTCCTTTCCCATCCGGGTAAACCCAGCAATTGTTGAGGGAATTTTGTAGTAAGCTGCACTAGCAAACACACGCATCAAAAATCCTCCAAAATTTATGGAATTATTCGGTATACCCCTTATTATCAATTACGTTCAACACCTACTACAAGCACCTTGATTTTCTAATGAGTAGAATTTTTCCAACTCATATTGATAACCTTTGCAAGTCCTTTCCATTTCACATTATCGTTGACTTTTAGTTCTATGGTATTGGTGTTATTTTGTAATTCCAATTTATGAATAGTTCCTTTATTTGCTATGGAATAAGTTGCTACATATAAATCCAAATAGCTATTTGTTTGTATATCGCTGTAAATCATGGTTATTTCCTCTCCAAAATCTTTAATAAAAATCATCTGTTCATTTCCTAAATTATAATCATAAGCGAAGAGTTTAGAACCTTGGGCAAAATATAGCGCAGTTCTGGTGCTCGAAAAGGCAAATAGTTTCGACTTTTCCAATTCTTTCGAATACGCATCGCTTACCACATATCCATTTCTTTTCTGCGGAACATTTGCTGCATAAAATTTATAAATAAAATATTGACCTGTTTCAAAATTTTTCATTAAAGCTAAGGTATTTCCATTAGTTGAACCACCATCCGTATTCCTGGTATTTCTGACAAACACTAAAGAACGGTTTACTTCACTTTGGTTCCATGGAAAAGGATCATTAGGTCTATCGGGAAGCAGGTTCATATTTGTTGCGGAGGAACTTGCATAAACAAATCTTCTATTTTCAGTATCAAATAATGTATAATGAGTCCACGCACCTGGCCCATGCATGATGTAAGGAAAAACAGGAAATGTGGGCGAATTTATTCCCGATAAGCGATTGGTCGGATTACCATAAAAATCACCTCCACCGCTAGTTAAATCGGCATTAAAGCTATGTCCTGTATTCGTAACAATTGTCCTTTTCAAACTATTTGCTGTATTTCCCCCGATTCTATTAATTCTTGGAGCAATATCCACCGGAATTATATTGGAAGGAAGTGAATAGCTTGCAAATAGTAAATTTTTAAAAACCTGATTCGGACTTGTTTCAAATGTAGCGTGATTAACATAATAGGCATGCTCCTTCCCTAGTACCCATTGTTTGACATTTGCTGGTCTTAATGGAAAACTACCTGTATGAAGAATGTCTACAGCACCTTTAAATCGCGGAACCCCATTATCCCTGCTCAAACCTTTTACAATACTTGTATCGTCAGAATTCATAGCAATCATTTCGACTTCAACAAATCCTTCATCATCTTCACCAATAAGTAAAAAACCTGTACCCGATTGAATTGCAATTTCCAAAAACGTAAAACTAGACCAGACAATATTTGTCTCTTTGTCTGTTACTTTTAAATATAAGGTATATACACCGGGAGTAGCCGTTACGGGATATTTCAAATTTTTGACTGTACCTATGATAACTCCTTTTTTAGTAATAATATCAGTCCGCTCACTAGACACTAATTTCCATTCATAACTAAACCTATCCTCCTCGTATTCATTAATTGTAAAATTCAAATTAGGCGATATTTTCAAGGTATCAATCTTATACAACAAACGATGAGATTGACCTAATTCTGAAATAGCTATTTCATTAATATCTCTATAATTGGAATTTTCAAATTCTTTACGACAGGAATGAAAAACGATACCTAAAACAAAAACTAAGAAATAAATTATTTTTTTCATAATACGGGTTTATAAGGAGTGCCTATTATTGAATTCCAACTTACACCAGATACCCACATGAGCCGACCATCATCTTCTAAAACTGGTGTTTTTTTATCCATTTGATTCTGTAAATAGGCCGCCATGACCTGATTGATAACATTGACACGCACATAATGCATAATTGTTGAATTTTTGAAATCATCATAAATTAAATCATTAAGCAAACAGAACAATTTAAATTTTTTCGATGTAAATTCACCCCAAAGTCCAATTTCACGACCCTCAGCATTTCCACCAAACCATACCTGAGGTTTAGTAATAAAATCCGTTAACTCTATTTTATGATACGATGAATTAAAAATTTTATACCTTTCTGAAGAAACGTGAGGAGGTAAATGATACCATACAGGTATTGATAAACTAAAATCCTTAGAAGGAATTAGGTTTAATCCCAAGATTCTCATCTCTTTTTGTAAATTTTCAGAGCGCAAAAGTGTGATTGGAATATCCGTATATATTGTGCCAGCTTTAATGGTGTACTGCGTTAAAAAAGATTCATACTCCACATCTAAAGCGGCAGTACTACTATCGCTATTTAATTCAACTCCAAAATATCGATCATAACTTTTTGGTTCGCCAGTTATCATCACCCGAAGTTTTAACTGGTGCTGCGATCCTTGTAAATTAATAAAATCCACAGGTGAATAACTTTGAAAAGCCCAAGTTGTAGAATCTGCTTTGTCAGACCCCCATTGTACTGCAAAATAAACACCTTCTTCACCTTCATATTTCATCAAATCCTTTTCGCAACTTACCAGTAGCAAACAAATACCCAATAAGTATATTTTTATAGTTACGTTTTTCATATTAATTTCTTTGGCTAGTTTCACTTTCAGGTAATGGAAAAGCATAGTAATTTTTCTCCATAGGAAACAAATCAATTCCAGGACGAATAGGACTAGGAATGTTTTCTTTTTGCAACCTTTTGAAATAGAAAAAAATTTGACCTTCTCCGATAAACTCTCGGATATACTCATTTAGGATAAAATCATTTAATTCAGATCCACTATTCAGACTGACATCAGGTAATCCTCGGTTTGTTTGTAAAATATTAATATACTTTTCAGCATCATTTAAATTATCCGATGTCTCAGCCATAATTAAATACATTTCAGAAATCCGTATTAAAGGATACATATACCGATAGGCTAGCGATACATTATTTCCATCCGTTACATCTAAAAACTTGGTAAAGTATAATACTTCAGTTCCACCGCCAGCAACTTTTTGTTCCCAATGAAGCTTTCTTCTAAAATCATTTTCATTCGGATAAAGCTGAGGCACTCTTCCATCACTAAGGGAACCAACAAAAGTTAAAATTTGTATTGGTGCAAGGGCATTTGAAAAACCCATATTCTGTACATTAATACGGCTCGTATTATACAAAGCAAATAAGACTTCTGTAGAAAATATACGATCGGGAAAATTTGGTCTATTAGTTACAGCATCTTGTGTAACAAATGGAAATATTTCATTTCCTTTTTTCTGTCCTTCTTCGATAACCTCAGAAGCATATTTTTTTGCAGACTGGGTATCTCCTTTCCATAAATAAGCACGCGCTAATAAAGCTTTAACTGCAAAATAATTTAAGCGATATTGCCGATAATTTAGAAGATTGGAAACTGGATTATCTAAATTTAAGGCCCCTTCTTTTAAGACAGGATCTGTAGGTTCTAATAAATCTTTTGCTAATAACAAATCTTGAATTATCTTTTCAATAATTTCTTCATTTGATAATAAGGGTTCAACTTTCCGACTATTCAGCGTCATGTATGGCAATACTAAAGCATCCTTCTCATTTTCATAACTAGACCCAAACAAACGCAATAAATCAAAATGAAGCATAGCTCTACAAGCAAGCGCCTCCCCTTTGAAAATTCCATAATATTGCTCTCCAAGCATTGCCTGTTGCAAATCTGTATGATAAACGATTGTATTTAAATTGGCAATAAATTTATAGGCATTATTCCAGATCGCCTCTATAATTGATTTGTACTCACTATTACTATATTCATAAGTAATATATGGAGCAAAAATATGTTCTCTTTCCGTCAAATTATACAATTGTGCCATGACGTCAAGCAATCCATAAGTTAAATTTGCCCCATATAAAGTTTGATCATTTAATTCAGAATAGACTCCATTGATAGCCAAGTTGAATCCATTAATCGATGAAAAAACTTGACTTTCTAATATATTATCTTGAGGTTTTACCTCAAGATACTTGTTACAAGAAATCGTAATTAAAAATACCGTGCTAACTAGTAGCGTTAATCTGATAAACATTTTCATAATAAAACCATTAAAACCTTCCAGAAATTGAAAATGAAACTGTGCGTGCGAAAGGGTAATTAATACCTCTTTCATTTTTGACCGTAGAAATCCGAAATATCTCATTGAGATAAATCCTTCCTTGAAATGAATTCAAACCTAATTTCCTATGCCAATCACCAAGACTTTCGTACCCTAAAGAAATGGATTCACAACTAAAGGTATTTTCATCAGCTAAAAACCTTGATGATATAGGCGTGCTGCTACTCAGTGAAATGGCTTTGAAACTGGAGATATCACCTACATTTTTCCAGCGATCATACAATGCTCTTCGATCCTGATTATTTCGTAAAGATTCACTGGATATGTTTTCTACTTTAGAATATAAGGTGTTCAAAAACAATTGACCTCCATAACGATACCTAAAGTTCCCGCTGAAACTCCAACCTTTATAATTGATCATGGTTCCTATTACGCCTTCAGCCTTTGGGGTCGAATTACCCAGAACTTTCTCATCTTTATAATCGTGGATAAAAGTTTGTGTGCCATCCTTTTTTAGAAAAATTTCTCTCCCAGTTGCGGGGTCGATTCCTAAGGACTGTACAGCCCATAAATCGGTTGTGCTCGCACCATCGTAATATCGTTGAAGATTTTTACTCACATTTTCCTCATTCAAATTATCCAAGACATTCCCAATTTTATAATAAGTCGAATTCATTTTCCGGTAATTAATATTGAGGTTCCATTGAAAATGATCATTTTGGATAGCTCTAAAGATCAATGTCGAAGTTATACCTGTTGTTTTTTGTGCTCCTATATTTTCTGCAATTTCTGAGGATCCTGTGGAAGGAGGAACTTGAATATATATGAGGAGTGGATCAGTTATTTTATAGAAAAAATCGCTGTTAAAGAATAATTTCCTGTCAAAAATTTCCAAATCCAAGCCGAAATTTTTATCTAATGTTTTCTGCCACTTTAAATGAGGATTCCCAAATGTACTGATGAGCGCACTCAACCCAAACGGATTCGGATAATTTAGATTGTATGTATATATATTCATAGACATATAAGCATCAAAGTTTTGATTTCCTGGATTACCAATAGATGAACGAAGTTTAAAGTAAGAGATGTATTTATTTACCCCTTGAAACCATGGCTCTTGGTGAAGATTCCAGGCAATTCCAAAAGCCCAAGTCTTGGTGAATTTATTGGATACACCAAACAAAGAAGACCCATCCATTCGGTAATTAAAATCAAACAGATACCTGTTGTTAAAGGAATATCCAGCGTTCGAATAAAAGCTTAATGATCTTCGATCATTAAAGGTGTAATTCGGTCTCGAACCTGAAACATATCCATTAGAAAATTTAGGTGCCCAGTATTCTTCATCCTTGTACCCAGAGACCGCAATAGAAACACGCTCATTGATATTCTGATTTGCGCGCATGCCCACTATTGCATTAATCATATGTTTCTGATCTGTACCAAGGCTTTTCCCATAGGTACTACTTAAATCAAAATCAAAACTGGAATTTCCACCATTGGCCTCCGTAAACCTTCCCTTGTTTATCGCATTACTTCCATCAAAAGAAGTCGCTAATGGCGATATAAATACTTGGCTTTTACTGATTCCTTTAGCAAAAGAAAATCTACCTCGGACTCTTACTTCATCAATCATTCGCCAATCCATGTCAAAATTATTTCTGAATTCTACATTGTTATTTCGATCAAAACTTTTTCGATTGAAATCATACATTGGATTGTATCGATTTACTTTACCAGATATTCCTTCCGAAAAAGTTTCCACTATTTTCAAAATTTGGCCATATTCATCATATTTTCGATAATAGGGATTCATTCGTGAAAATTCAGAAAAGCTGACTACATTGTTTTCACTTTGCGTATGATCTACGGTGAAATTATTGGAAAAGTTGAGTTTTTTTAATCGATAAATTAACCGTACTCGTCCTGAAACGATACGTCTATTTGATCCTTTCATAACACCCATTGTATTCCCATAATTAAAGCCTAAGCCATATCTAATTTTTCGATCTCCACCTTCAGCAAATAAGTTGTGCCTCGAAGAAATCGCTTTTCGCAATGGTTCATCCATCCAATAGGAATCGACACCTCGTTTCACCTCCGCTAACCGTACATTATATTTTTTAGCTTGGGCCTCATCGATAATCATTTCATGTTCATCCAATGGCCCATAATGCCCTGAAAGCTTTTCAAATAAAACTTTCTCCTCCGCATTCATTAAATTATAGTCTTTTAAATCCGCAAAACTGTAATTGGAGCTATTGCTGTAGGTTAACCTTAATTCACCCATTTTAGGCTTTAACGTTTCGATTACTATAACCCCATTTGCCGCTTTAGAACCGTATATCGCAGTGGCAGCCGCATCCTTTAAAATAGTAATTGATTCTACCCGATCCATCGATAAATCAAAGATTGCAGATAAACTAGATTCGAATCCATCCAAAATGAATAGTGGTTGATTTGGATCGCCTGAAAACCGCTGACGCAAATTAATGACACTTGTTTTCCCCCGAATATTTACATCCGGCAATGCATTTGGGTCAGATCCATTTAACACATTTTCGTCCATGGAGAACGATGGATCTAGTGTTCGCAGGGCTTGTAATAAATTGACATTGCTTACTGCCTTTAAATCTTTTGCCGTATAAGTATTCGAAGATCCCGTAAAGCTTTCTTTTTCACGGGTATATATTCCCGTAATCACAGCTTCTTCTAACTTATTTTCTTTTTCAAGTAATATTACTTCAATTATCCTACGGTTATTAATAGCTGTCGTAATATCGTTGTAATTGACATGTTTGATCGTAATTTGCTTGCAGCCATTGGGAAAATCGTATCCAAAACAGCCTTTGGAATCTGTCTGACCTAATGCTTTTTTATCGTTATCTGCAAATACAGAAGCCCCCATAACCGGCATACCGTTCTCATTTTTAACGATGATTTGAATTGGATAATGAACGGACTTAGTAGGCTCCTTTTTAAATAATCCAATGGTTCTATTTTTAATTTTATACCCTATATCTTTTCCATTAAAAATGCTATCCAGGATATTTTCAATGGAATACTGGTCTAAATTAAGTTGAACTGAATGAGTAAGATCTATACTCTTGTTCAAATAAATAATTTGATAGCCAGTTTGTTTTTTAATTGCATCCAAGCATTCCATGATTGTAAGATCATTCTTATTAAATTTAACTTGCTGAGAAGCAGTTGAAATATCGATTTGAATTATCAGAGCGATAATTAATCCGAAAATTTGTTTCATAATTTATTATTAAATTGGTTTTTTATTTATTGATTTAATCCATTTATAAAATTCTACCTCACGATGATCCTCCTTCCTTTTATTTCAAATGTATTTGCATTTACTAGGCTTAAAGTTTCAAGAAGGCTATGGAGATCCAACGCTCTTGATACCTGTCCCATATAATGCTGTTGAAGGTTTACATGCTTATAAATAACCTCAACATTATACCAAGCTGCAATTTCATCCATGATTTGAACGATATTTTTTCCATCAAGATTAAATTGACCGTCATGCCAATTGACCATCCTGTCTTTTAGAAAAAAAGATTTTTTATATTGCCCATTGGTATGAATAACTAGCTCTTCCCCTGGAGCCAATTTAAATTCCTGTTTTTCCGTTTTTACTTTGATTAAGCCTTCATATAGGGTAGCTTTTAAACTGGAATCCTTTTGATTGGATAGGTTAAATTTTGTTCCCAGGACTTCAATTCGATTGTTCCCAACCTGAACGCTAAAGCCCCTATTTTTGGAGTCTTTCTTAATATCAAAAAATGCTTCTCCAATTAATGTTACCTCCCGCTCTTGTTCATTAAAATTGGAAGGAAATATTAATTCAGATGCTACATTCATTTTAACCATGCTTCCATCCGCAAACAGTATAGAAATCTTAGATCCCCTCGGCGAAACAATTCTATTTAAAATTGACCTATGCAAATGAGTTGGCAGGACTTTAATTAGTTGACTATCGATTCTTTGTAAAGAAATATCCGCGAAAACATAGCTGGAATCAATTTTCAATTTTGTTAAATCAATATCTTTTTGACCAGGTTGTTTTAATATTCCGCTGAATTGAGCGGGTAGTATTTGGGCATGTATTTCTTCACCGACAATAGGCTTATTGAACGGTGTATTCCGATACAGAATGCTAAATAAAATCAATCCAATAAACATCGCTGCACCTGCATATAGAAATCGATAGATTTTACGTTTTCTCCTTATTTCCCGCTTGATTCGTAATTTAATGGACATTAATTCTGCTTCAGACCATTGAACTGGTTGTTGATGTTTTACAGTCTCAATCCAATTATTAAGTATCTTTTCTTTTGAAGAAAATTTTATATTATTATTTATATTTTTAATAATTTTATTGAAATTGAGAATTTTCATTCCAGCATTTTAATCTATTAGTAACCTAAATAATTATATACACCTATAATTATTTTCATTATTATTAAAAAAACGTGAACAAAATCGAAAACGCTTTCGAAATAAAAGCAATAGAACTACTGAAAACAGATCAACATGAAGCTTTTGAATTAATTTACACGAGTTATGCTGAAACACTTCTCCATTACACGTATCAAAAGGTTGGTGATAAAAAAATTGCGGAAGACATTGTACAAAATGTATTTATTCAGTTTTGGGAAAATACTAAAGCCATTAGGAGTTCAATTTATGGTTATCTCATAAATTCCATAAAATTTCAAGTATTCAATTATTACAGGTCATGCAAAGTAAAAACTAAATACCTTATTCATTTAAGTGTCTATATAGAGGAAATCTCTCAAACTAATCCTTACCAACAACTGGAGGCAAAAGAATTATTTATAGCGCTTGAAGAGCTTATATCGAAACTGCCAAATCAGTGTAGAAAAGTCTTTTTGTTGAGTCGGTTTGAAAATCTTACGAATGAAGAAATAGCAGAACAATTAATGATTTCAAAAAAAACAGTGGAAAATTATATTACCCAAGCCTTAGCATTTATCCGAATGAAAAACAAACGAATTTATTATGTTTTAACCTTATAGTGCCAGTTAATTATTATACGGAGAGGTATTATTATTGTAAAATCACTTCGAATTATCCCATTAAGAAGTACAGCATCGTATTAAAATCTACTCATTTGAACTTCATAATCATGTTCCTGTTCCCATTTAACGAACAGTGCGTTGTAGTAGTTCAAAACGCTAGCCCATAAAAACAAAGCAAAAAACTATTTCTCTTTATTTTTGGCGTTTCTTAGGAACAATTGCACTCGGTTTATTCCGTTCATTGCTATAGATCTTCTTCGGATCTTCATTGGATCTTCATTGGATTTTCATTGGAAATCAAACGCAAAATTTCGAAGGAGATTCGATTAAAATACGTTGAATCTTCCCATAATAGGTATCCAAATCAAAAACGGCATAAAACATAAAATTCCAGCTCTTGATGTATTTCAAAAGAAAAATGCTGCCGATTGGAAATAAAACGAACTGAATAGGAGCTTCAATCACTCGGCATACAAAATCTGCATTTCATCGTGCAGCATAAGCTCGTAGAAGCCTTTTGGATGATGCTGATTCAGATGGCATCATTTCATTGGTTTAAGGTTTGTTTTTCTGAGGTAAATGGCCAATACGATAGCGATTATCCCTATAAAAACACTGATGATTTGCGCTTCACTTAAAGGAATTCCCAATACATCAAATTTATAATTCACTCGAATCATCTCAATCAAGAAACGTTCAATAGCAATAATAAAAAAGTATATACAAGCTACTAAACCAGCTGTCTTAAAACGATTTCTAAATAACCACAGGATGATAAACGCTAAACCGATAATTATAACTTCATAAGCAGAGGTAGGAAAAACAGGATCAGTTAATACCATGCAATATTTACCCGAACAACCAGCGATCTGTACACCTTGCTCAATAACATTATGAGGAAAATAAGATGCCCAAAGCGAATCAGGTAACCAGGAAAAAGGCTTTGGGTTCATATTTACAATTCCCCAATCTCCATCGCCCGAAAAATGGCAGCCCATTCTGCCCACGGAATAAGCAACCAACATGCCCATGGCTCCAATATCTACTAATGGTTTCCAAGAAATACCATAGCGTATGCCGATTATGAAATAAGCAATGGCACCAAATACCAAGCCTCCATAAAATGTAAGGCCACTTCTTTTCAGCATTTCAAAAAAACCATAGGTTTGAAGCATACCCCAATCTTCTACAATATTGAATAATTTTGCCCCTAAGAATCCGGCAATAGCACAGCATAAAAGCATTAATGGGGTTAGTTGGTATGGCCGTATTGGATCAATAACCGTCGTTTGTTTTGATTTTCTGGAGATGATGATGACTACAATAACCACGGTCAATAAACTCATGATTATTCCCATCGTCCAATGTCCCTCCATGGAAAAAAGCAGGTCAAAAGGATCTCTTACCATAAATTGAGGTTGCAGAATAAGCGCATACCCTTTGAAACCAATTAGAAAGGCTAAAATTCCAAACCCAACAACAAGGAATAGGTTATGTTTCCAGGTAGCAACACTTGAAGGGATAAAAGCGCTGATTTCACCATTCTTTTCTTTTCTTTTAAATTCAGATCGAAAAACTAAGAATGAAAAAAAGAAAGCCAATGCAACAAAAAAGCCAAAGGTAGGTATCGGCAATTCAAATGAAGTACCGAAAAAATGATTAATGAAATGACCTATTGTTGGAAACATGTATAAAAAATATTGCGCCTAAAAATATAAAATTTAAAGACGCAAATTACTATTTGATGAAAGGTTATAGGCCTATTTGAATACCTAAATTAACCACACGCTGATTTTGGTAAGCGTCTCCAGCAGTATTGGAAGTTACCTCCGGATCTTGTTGATACAAGGAATAATTCGTCCAAGTAAACAAGTTATAACCACTTAAGTATATCCTCGCGTTATTAATTTTGAATGGTAAAACTTTATTTGGTAATTGATACCCCAACTCGACTGTTTTCAACCGCAAATAAGTCGCATCAATTAGCCAAAAATCAGACATATAGGTTGACGGGCTGTTGATTGTTGTTGGATTCGTCGTTAACCTTGGGAATTTCGCTGCCCCTGCAGTTTCAGGAGTCCACCTTTGTTGATGGATTGGTTGAAATTGGCTTTGAAAGGGTTCAATACCACTTCCTTGAACACTAAAACTATAACCTGTAGTTCCTTGAAACAATACATTGAAACTAAAGCCCCTATAACTTCCGCCTAAGGTCAATCCAAAACTGGTATTTGGAACATTCGGTTTCCCGATATAGGTGCGGTCAAAATCATCAATAAGCCCATCTCCATTTAGATCTTTATATCTTAAATCCCCTGGCTGTACTTGATAACCTCCGGTAGGCTTAGGACTTAAATCTAAATTATCTGCAGTATAAAATCCATCAAATTTATAACCTAATGGTTGGTTAATCTGTTGACCAGTTAGTTGTAACCATGGGAAGGCAGGAGTTGGTTCATCTTGAAATATAATCTTATTCTTAAAATACGTTAAAACACCTTTTACATGGTAATTAAATTCGCCGATATGATTGTTAAAGTTTAATTCAAACTCTACCCCACGATTTCGTACTCGAGCAATATTTTCTGGAGATACTCCTACCCCAATATTAGCCAGTAACGATTGGGAAGTTACCAATTGGTCGTAACGGATATTGTTGAAATAATCAAAGGTTAACGATAATTTGTTCTTCCACAAATTCATATCAAAACCCAAATCAAACGATTTTTGTTTTTCCCAAGTCACGTTACTATTCCCTAAACTACCTTCATAAATAGTTCCAGATCCTTGGTGAGTTTCCCCAAAGGAATAACTACCACCTTCGTTATACACCTGTTGAAATAAATAACGATCTCCCGCCACTTTATCAGAACCTACAATACCATAAGAGGCCCGGAATTTAAATAAGTCTACAAAGTCAAAACGATCTTTAAAGAACTCCTCTTTCGCTAAGTTGTAACCCACTGAAGCCGCTGGAAAAAAACCATACCGTTCATTGGCTTGAAAGCGATCTGATCCATTATACGCTCCAGTTAAATCCAATAAGTATTTTTCCTGATAATCATAACCCGTACGGAATGTAAATCCTTCAAAATTTTGAGGAATCCAATTCGTTTTTTTATCACCTTTAGTTTTATAGGATTCACGGTTATATAATAAAAGGGAATTAATGCGATGATCTCCAAACGATTTACTGTAGTTTAAATTGGCTTGAACATTCACGCGGTTATTGTAATCACCTTGATAAGCCCTTAATGTATAATTTTCAAGGACATAAGGCGCTCCTCCTTTCAGTTGATAGGAATCTGACAATGGAGAATACTTATATACGGGAATTTGATCACGCCCTTGTTCACGGCCATTGGATTCTATACTGGCATAAGCAACACGGGTAGAGAAGGATAAGCCATCTAACACGGCTTTCAAATCTTGCGTACCACCAAATAAGATATTAATATCATTTCTGCGGTCTAAATTATATCCTGAAGTTGCCAATCGAGCATTGATCGTAGGCAGTAATTCCTGTGTATCGTTGGCATAAGCATAGGATCCATTTGGATTCAGAAATGGTGCTGACCAAGGTCTTATTTTACTAAAATTAAATACTTCACCCACGACGTTACCAGCACGTGGTGAATTGATACGATTAAAATTGGAGCGAAAATCTAAGCGTAATTTCAAAGTTTTCGTTGCTTGTACATCCAAATTGGATCGTAGATTAAAGCGACGAAAGTAGTAATTGGTATTAACTTGATCGCCAGAATTCACGAAATCATGAATATTTCCATCTTGTGAAAAAGCACCTGCCGTTACGAAGTATTTTACACTTTCACCACCTCCAGAAATATCTACATTTGAATTGTATTGGAAACTTCTCGGTTTAAAGATCGTCTCATACCAATTCACATTCGGATGGCCATAAGGATCATCGTTATTCTTAAAATGATTCAATGCATCCGGAGAGAATTTTTGATTGGTATTATCACCATCCGTATTGGTAATAGCTTCATTCCACAACAATGCACTTTCGTAGGCATCAAGAAAATTCAATTTCGTCACTGGACTTTGCATACCCGATTCAATACGGGCGTTTATCTTAGGTCGTCCAGATTCTCCACGTCTTGTTTTAACTACCAAAACACCATTTGCCCCTTTTATACCAAAAACAGCAGTGGTTGAAGCATCTTTTAAGATGGATATACTCTCAATTTCATTGACGTTAATTTGTGCTAATTGATCATAGGTATATTCTATATCATCCACAATAATTAAAGGCTGATTACCATCGGGATTTAAAGAACTGACCCCACGTATATAGAAATCAGACGCATCTCTACCGGGTTGGCCAGAGCGTTGCACGGAAACAAATCCTGGAAGGCGACCTGACAGCGCATTCTGAACACTGGAGGTAGGTACTTGCCGAATTTCAGACCCCTTAATGGAGCTTACAGCACCTGTATTGGTCAACTTCTTGGTTGTTCCAAATCCTACAACGACTACTTCATTAATATCTTGACTATTACTATTCAGAATTACTTCGATAGCCTGTCCATCGCTTACCTTGCGTTCCACCGTCGCATAACCGACTGAACGGAATTCCAATACTTTGCTTCCTTTTAAGACAATACTATAGCGGCCATTTTGATCTGTTTGCACCGAAGAGGCACCTTTCTCTTGCACAGTTACCCCTGCTAAAGGGCCTGAATTGTTTTTTACAATTCCGGTTGTTGGTGTTTGCGCCCATAAGAATATCGGTACAATAACCATGTATATAATAAATTGAATTCGATTTTTCATAATTCTCTAAGGATATTAAGTATTACCAACCTGGGTTTTGCATCATATTTGGGTTTTTGATTACCTCGCTAAAAGGTATTGGAGCCAAATACATTTTTTGATTAAAATTCATTTTCAAGATGGGATTCGGTTGACGAAGAATTCCAGTTCCTGTTTGAAAGATCAGGGTTCCATGCAATTGCAGATTGAACTGAGTTTCTGCTAGTTTCCAACGCCTCACATCGTAGAATCGATGTTCTTCAAATGCTAGTTCTTTCCTTCGCTCCTGATGGATGATTTGACGCATATTTGCCTTGGATAGATTAGGTGCTAAAGCGAAGGGTGACAATCCTGCTCGTTCACGAATAGCTTCCACAGCTTGATAAACGATAGCATCAGGACTTGCCAGTCGCTCGTTTCTGGCTTCGGCATAATTCAGTAAGATCTCTGCATAACGAAACAAAATATGGTCATGATTTACGTTGCTGTAATTCGTGGAATTTTCAAAATTGCCCATAAATTTACGTAGGTAATAACCTGTTTTGGTCTGCTGCTTGGTTCCTCCAGGCTTATCACCTCCACCTTCATACGTTTGTACAGCTCGGCTTAACCATTGTGCACCATTATAGAAAATTGTTGCGTAAAACCTAGGATCACGGCCTTCATAAGGTTGCTCTGGATTATAGCCAGCGTTTGCATCCGTAATGGGAAGACCATTTGCCATTCCAAAAGCATCGACCAATTCTTGTGTAGGACTGGTACGACCATTGTTTACTCCTGATGAATAGCCCACAGGTCCATTGTTATTTTCCATACTGGTATTATTGCCGCCTTGTTTGGAGAATATTCGTTCTTTGTTTCTGCTGATAAATACATTATTAAAATCAGGTTCTAAAACGAATAAATTTTGATCTATTAATTCTTTGGCTGCTTCTTCTGCTAATTGCCAACGAGTAGCATCAAAATTGGTATAACCAACTAAGGCATTTTGTGCATCAATGTTACCACCATTATATAAGGGACTTGCTGCATACAACAAAACCCGCGATTTTAAAGCTAATGCAGCAGATTTAGTTGGTCGACCATAATCCGTCAAGTTAAAAGGATCTGTTCTTAAACTGTCTTTGATCGCATCACATTGTTGAACAATAAAATTCACACATTCTTCAAATGTATTTCTTGGCAATTCGATATTATCTTCAATTTGATAAACTTTATCGCCCAATAATGGGATACCCGCATGGCGCTTCAGCAATTCAAAATAAAATATTGCTCTTAAAAATTTAGCTTCTGCTTTCCATACCCTATTTAAAGGGGTTCCATTTTCAATGTTTCCTTTTAATGGAACTCGGTCTATATTGTTAATAAAAATACTGGCCTGACGGATACCTTGATAGTAGTCTGCCCATAGATTATCTTGATAGCTATCAGCTGTAAAACTACCTGTGGCCAATTGTTGTACCGACGTATTTGTAGGATTGGAAGAAACCGCATCATCTGAGGCCGCATCTAAGAAATCACCCCCTACGCGATTGCCCGTATTCGGTAAGAAACGGTAGGTATCTGCCAGAAAACGATTGGCATTCACTCCGGCAGAATCCTGCTGATCAAAAACCTGCTCTAGGGTTTGCAGTTCGATAGGTTCAATTTCCAGATCGCTAGTACAGGAAAAACTTAATATCCCTATTCCAGCCATCAAGAACCAATTTATATGATTAATTTTCATGATAATGTCGTGCTAGGTTATTATAATTTGATATTGATTCCGAAATTGTAGATCCGTTGAGCAGGGTACGCTGTTCCAGCATTAATTTCAGGATCTAGTCGTTTATAAGGAGTGATGGTAAATAAATTTTGTGCATTGGCAAAAACCCGTATTCCAGCTATTTTCATTTTACTGGTTAGTGAAAATGGTAAAGTATAGCCTACATCCAAATTACGTATGCGCAAATATTCCCCTGATCGAGTCCAAAAACTAGAATTATTTAAAAAAGGCGTATTCGTCGGATCAGATCCAATTGTCAATCGTGGATATGTCGCTGTTGCTGCCGTTTCTGGTGTCCAACGGCCCAATAAATAGTCAAAACCTTGGCTTTCACCATTTGATCCGAATGAATAATCTGTTTGTTGATAAGTGCGATTTAGCACTGCCTGTAACAAAACACTAAAATCAAATCCTTGAACACTGAATCCTAAGGTTGTCCCCAAGAAAATAGTGGGCTTCCGATTTCCAATAGCCGTCTGGTCATGCTGATCGATGATGCCATCTCCATTCAAGTCAATTAACTTTACATCTCCTGGATGTACTTCATTTCCTGCTAATTTTGGCGCATTATTAGCTTCAGACTGCGTTTGAATTAACCCATCTCCTAAATAACCAAATGTCTGACCTACAGGCATCCCTGTTCGTTTATTCCATGAATATTGTCGATAAACTTCATTCATATATAACACTTCGGTTTTCATGCGACTGGCATTTGCATTAATGAAATAATTGAAGTTGCCAATATGATTTTGGTAAGTAAGGTTCAATTCCTGACCCTGATACCTGTTCTTGCCAATATTTTCATTCGGGTAAGGAATTCCAATTAGATCAATGGTAGAACCTCTTTGTTGCAGTAAATCAAAATAGGTGTCGTGGTAAACATCAGCGCTCAAGTTTAAGGTATTTTGAAAAAACGATGCATCTATACCCAGATTAAACTTATCACCTTTTTCCCATGTGCCCTGCACATTTGCTAAACCTTTCTCAACCAAGGAATGCACTCTCGCATATTCAGATCCGAATTCATAACCATTGTTGCCTCCTTGGCCATAGGATGATCGCCAACTGTAATAACCTAAAGAACCTTCATTGGTATTTCCTGTTCTTCCGTATGTAGCGCGGAGTTTAAGTTTATTCAACCAATCTTCTTGGCCTTCCATGAAATTTTCTTTCAGGATATCCCAGCCTAGTCCAACTGCATAAAATAACCCATATTTCTTTCCAGGCAGAAAGCGGTTAAAACCCGAATAATTAAGTGCTAGTTCAGCAGAATATTTATCTAGATAAGCGTATTTTCCAGTAACAGCATAATTACTATGGGTTGCTGGTAAATCAAATTGATAATTTGCCGTGCGTTGATCTAAAAACACTTGAGCCGAAACCTGATGGTCTTCTTGAACAATGGTATTATAACCTAATGCACCTTGAAAGTAGAAAAAATTTGCAGTAGAGGTTGTCGCGAATGAATTAGGTTGATCCGCAATTGTTCCGAAACGTACGTAAACCAACTCATTTTGATCATTATATCGAACATCATAAACAGGTTGCTGTCTATTTCTATCGATCAAACTTGAAGAGCTGGCTGAAACATTGAGCTTCCCTTTCGCATAAAGTCCCGGTAAAAACTGATCTAATTTATAATGAAAATCCAAATTCGTTAATAAATCACGGTTATTGTCTAATAAATAGCCAGAACCTGTTACCTGCTGAAATAAATTTCGAGTATAAACCGATGAACCACCATAAGATCCATCCGGATTGACAATAGGGTAAGCATTATTCGGTGTTTGATATAACGATTCTAAAATCCTTTGGGTTCCGGCTCCTGGTTGTCTACCGTCTTGAATCTTACCAAAAAACTGTAATCCAATGGTGAAATCTTCTGTAACATCCACATCAATGGAACTATTGATCAAATAGCGTTGGTTTTGCAAGTTGGTCTCATAGGCGAATTCATCTGAAGATTTAAACATCCCCAGCTGGTTTAAATAACTCAATGAAAGAGCATAACGTGCATTTTTAATCCCCCCATTTACAGAAAGATTATATTTGCTGATGGGATTATTGTTTTTCAACGTTTGATTATACCAATTGACATTGGGAAATTGTAATGGATCTGTTCCATTTTTATACGCATCAAAATCTCCTTGACTAAAAACAGGCTGTCTTCCTGCATTTAGTAATGCCTCATTGTATAAGTAAGCATATTGATAGGCATCCAAGGGTTTGGGTAAATTCAGAGACTCTTGAATTCCTGTTTGAGCGGTAAAAGATATTCTTGGCGCGCCAATCTGGCCTTTTTTCGTAATCACTTGCAGAACTCCTCTAGAACTTCTTTGCCCTAATAAAATACTAGATAAAGCATCCTTTGCTACTGAAATAGATTCGATGCTTTCCGGATCTATAGAAAAAATATCTCGTTGGACACCGTCGATTAAAATAACTGGACTTTGCCCTCTCAAGTTAAAAGCGACCTCTGAATTGTCATTCATATTGGTGCTGTATTTCGTGGCATCTGTAGGTAGAGATCCTGCCAAATCTTGTGCGGTAATTGCTGCTGTACGTGCGGATCTAAAACCGCTTACCTCTTGCGTATGCAATCCAGCGATTCGTCCAGTGAGGGCATTTAAATATAAAGCATTGGCGCTGGTCTTTAATTGATTGTTATATAATACAGAAATAGCACCTAAGGCTTGATCCTTTACAAGGTTGTCGTATACCACTGTTAATGTATCCTTCGTGCCCATCATTTTCGATTTCATAGCAACACGGTCGGTAGTTACATGATTCAACTGAATGGTATAAAATAATGGATGCTTAAGCAGATAGGTTTGTTGACTAGCTAAGGAAATTTTGCCTTCCTCATCAGTCTCTCCAATTTCAGATTGATCTACTGTATATATTTTTACACCTTGAAGTGGTTTGCCATAATCGTCGACCACTTGAATGGTATGATCTACAAGTACAAAATTAGATTCCTCTGTACGAAACTTGCCATTGTTACAACTCAAATGCGTCGCATATACATCTGAAGTGGCAAGTAGGATACCGATTAAACTAATTCCTATATATCGTTTTATCATAATTATCTTGTTAATAATGGTGAATAGGTTAAAAATTAATAAGGTTAATCACAACGGAAAGTAAATTTGAATGGCTCATCCGTATTTCCATAACCCACCACTTTTGTCCCAGTTTGATCTGTAAAATAGTACTCCAATCGCGCTATCTGCTTATTTTTAGCTACGTCAAAAAATCCTCTTGGCCATAGGTCTATCATATACCGTAAGCCACCGACATCCGTCAATTTGGTTTTTTCATTCGGTTGATTTAATGAACTTATTAATTCGCCTTCCGTATCATACGCGTTCACTTTGATATAGATATTGGATTCAGCATCTAGTACGGTATTGGTAACACCTGCATCAAATGTTAGGGTGATAATATCATTATCTAAACTTTTTACAGGTTGAACCGTTCCCAATTGGGGATTTACAAAATCAATTAAATCTCCATCAGCACCCATGACTTCAAATACATCGGAGAATGTGAATTTTTTATAGTCTGTATCTTCCTGACGTAAATTTTCAATGGAGGAACCCACATAGAATCCAAGAGATACCAACATGTTTTCAGCACCTACATTGCAAGTTGCCTTGACTGTAAAATCAATATCTTCATTGTTCGAAAAAGTATATGCTTGTACACTGCGGAATACGATCCATTCCATATCGTCTACTAAATTTGGACCTATGCCAAACATTTTTTTGGCTGCTTGATGCCAATTTAAGCCTGAAACTGGTTCTGTTTCCGTATCTGGAATGATACGCATCGTTCCATTTCCTTTTGGACTCGTAAATGTCAGAACCATAGATTGCCTTGCATTCCAACTTTTTGGCACCATCATTCCAGCTAAAAGCTGCGTGGTATAAGTACCAGATTGAATTCTTGGTTCGGCACCACAATGCATCGTAAACGTAACAACCTCGTTTATTTGTGCATTTTTGGGAACTGTTACGGTGAGTGATTTTAACCCACAATACATTAAAAAGACAACGAAAAATAATCCGAATCCTAGATACAGATATACTAATGTTTTAGATAGTCCTCTCATTATTCAGCTATTACACGTTGGAAAACATATTGATAAGTATTGCTGGTACAACCCAAACTAAGGTTTAAACTTAGTTGACGTTGCCCTTCCACTATTGGAAATTGAAATTTTACAGGTAAATGTTCTTCCTGATCTGTTGGCGATAAAATTAAACTAAAGGGATACTGTGGATCATTTAAGGCATACTTACCTGGACCATCTACCAAAAACGGTAGATCATCTGAAAGTGTATAGGTTCCATCTGCTTTGAATACCATTTGAAAATTTTCAAATTTCATTCTTTTACTTAAATCTTCTCCATTTCTATGGATCTGGATAACTTTCCAAGTTCCAGCAATATCTTTTATAGGTTCTTCGACAAGGATAGCAGTTGCTTCATCTTCACAGGATTGGAAAACACAGAAACATACGACCGATGCCAAAAGGAGTTTGATAAATTTTGGGCTTTTCATAATTACATTTTTTTAATATCCTGGATTTTGAATTAAATCAGTGGACTTAGCAATTTCGGATTGTGGTATAGGCCATAAATACATACGCTTGTTAAACACTCTTTTACGGACAGGAACGGAGTTATAAGCTGTTCCCGAAGTCGTCTTAACAGGCTCTGTACCATGCAATTGAACAGACTCTACCTGTTCCGCTATATTCCAACGGCGAACGTCAAAGAAACGGTGTCCTTCAAATGCTAATTCCTTATGCCTCTCATTTCTGATGATTGCTCGCATCTCGGATTGCGATAAGCCTTCCTGCAATTCAAATGGAACTAAACCTGCGCGCTCTCTAATAGCTTCTACAGCTTCATATACTTTGCTATCTGGTGTATTCAGTTGTTCATTTCTTGCTTCCGCATAATTCAACAGTATCTCGGCATACCGAATGATAGGCATACAACGTGGTGTTACTGTATTAAACCAGTCTGCAGCTACATCCCTATGAATCATTTTATAGGTGTAATAGCCTGTTGGCGTACCCTTATAAATAGCATCTTGGCCTGATATGGTAGTATTTGGATTGGTTTTATCGATATAAATATTGACTGGTCTTTTCGCCAATCCATCCCGATGAAATACCATGGATTGATCCCGTGTAATGGTATTTGCTAGTCTAGGATCTCGATTCTCATATGGTTTAATAGGATTAAAACCTGAGTTTGGATCATCTATAGGAAGACCATTTTTCATTCCAAAGGCATTTACGGTTTCTAAATATGGATAGGCTCCTGGGCTTGATACTCCAAAAGTTGGTGGATTCCATATACCTTCCAAATTGCGGTTGGCATCTTGCATTCTGGCAAATATGTATTCAACATTTTTGCGCAATTGAAAAACTTGATAGAACCCAAACCCTAATTCTGTGCTATTATTTAAATGCAATTGATAAGCTTGCGATTCGATGACTTGAAGAGCTGCATCCTCCGCCTTTTTCCATCGCGCTGCATCGGTTGTTGGGTAACCCACGACATCCATTAAATCTGCTTGAGTCGTTAGCGTTTGTCCATTAAATAATGGGCTAGCTGCATAAAGTAGAACCCTAGATTTCAAGGCATAACAGGCTGCTTTATTCACACGACCATAATTTTCCCCGGTTTGTTCCCAATCAAGGTCTTCAGCGGCTTGATCTAATTCGCTGACGATATAATTTACAACATCTTCATACCGATCCCTTTTCGCTGGTATTACATCGGTTGCTTTATAAACCGAATCGCCCATTAAGGGTATTCCCGCATAATGTTCTAATAAAATAAAATAGTAATATGCTCTTAAAAATCGAGCTTCGGCTTTCGTCCTCACCTTTATGCTATTTGCAAACTTGGCGTTCGGTAGGTTTTTCAACAATATATTTGCTCTACGGATGTTGGTATAGCTAATATTCCAAGCATCTTTGGTGATGATATTGGAGTTTACCGTTCCTGTAGCAAATTGAATAAAGGTATTTATACTACCCATGCCTGCGCCTTCCGCCTCATCGGTACTTGCATCTAATCCACCTCCACCAAATCGCTTTGGCCATGTTGAAAATCCAACTTCCGAATAAATTCCAGAAAGAAAATTAATCGTATAGGCACTATCCGAAAAGACGACTTGCTCGTTCAAATCTGTGGATTGTGTTTGATCCAAAAATCCTTGTTTATTACAAGAACTATTAAACAAAAAGGCCATAACGATTGCGATGAAAAAACTTGTTTTCATAATCAATGGTTTATAATGTAAAAGTTTATTGAATGACTTATATTACTGCTTTCCACTTTGAAAAGCAGTATTCCTTATAGTTTAGTTTATACGACTTAATGAAAATGGACGAGATTCTAAAGCAATTCCACGTGCTTTATTTGGCGTTGAACGCATCTGAAGATGCAATTCACCACCATTCATAATATCTTGGTAGGTTATATAATTTTTATCGTAAACCTTTTTATTTAATTGTGCTTCTTCGATATATACATTTTCTGCACTGTTATTTTCAGCATGAATAATAAATTGCTTCCCATCTTCATGGGTAATGGTAATTTTATTAAATACAGGACTTCCAATGACATACTGATCTACTCCTGGACAAACACTATAAATTCCCATAGCACTCAACACATACCAAGACGACATCTGTCCCTGATCCTCATCGCCAGGATAACCTTTTTCGGAACTATTGTATAATCTAGCGCAAACTTCTCTGACTTGTTTTTGTGCTTTCCAAGGTTGCCCACTGTAATTATACAAATATGGAACATGCTGCGTCGGTTGATTCCCATGCGCATATTGACCCATTTTTGCCAATAGCATTTCGCGCATTTCATGGATCTCTTGTTTATAAGAACCATAATTCACCCGCTGATCCATCGTAAAAAAGGAATCTAATTTGTGGTTGAATTTTTCCTCTCCGCCAATTAAATTTATTAAACCATTGATGTCATGAATGACAGACCAAGTGTATTGCCAAGAGTTCGCTTCAGTGAATGCACCTCCCCACTCTACCGCATCGAATGGTTCCATCCATGCCCCATTTGGCAATCGACCACGCATGAAATTTACTTTTGGATCAAATACATTCCGATAGTTATACATTTGCCTTGCAAAAACTTCTTCATAGAATTTGTTTCCCGTTAATTTTGCCAAATGATACGCACAAAAATCATCATATGCATATTCTAAGGTCTTAGCCGTACTTTCATGCAAATCATCGTAGTATGGAATGTATCCTTTGGTATAATAATCCTTCCAACCTTGACGACCATTTGACCCCTTATAAAAGCCCACATTGGTCGTTTCATGGTAATATGCTGCTAAAGCACTATCAGGATTGAATGTGCGAATACCTTTTACCCAAGCATCTGTAAGTAAGGATATTGCATGGTTTCCTATCATTACTCCTGACATCCCTGGGTTTGACCAGGTTGGGAAAAATCCAGATTGTTTTTGTGCGTCTAAAAGGGATTGCATATATCGACCCTGCATAGTCGGATGTAAAATATTACTCAATGGAAATTGGCCACGAAAAGTATCCCAAAAACCATTATCCGTATACATATACCCTTCGTGTACTTGATCGTCGTATGGACTATAGTAATATGGATTACCTTGTTCATTATACTCATAAAACTTACGAGAGAACAAGTTTGCTCGGAACATACAGGAGTAAAAAGTAGCCTTTTCCTCTTCGGTTCCGCCTTCGACTTGAATACGATTCAACAGCTTATTCCAAACCTGATGCGCCTTATCTTTTGTTACTTCCAAATTTTTATGTGAAGCGATTTCTTTATCGAAATTCAATTGCGCTTGTTCTGGACTAATATAAGATGAAGCGATTTTGGCTTCCACTTTCGATCCGGATTTAAATTCTAAATAAGCTCCTTTTCCTTTTCCAGAATCAAAGGTATTGCCTGCTTTGATTTCCCCTTTTTCATTTTCCCAAGTACCAAAACTCTTAAAATCCTGATTAAATTCAATTACAAAATAATTCCTGAAATTTTTAGGTACAAATCTTCCATTATTGACATAACCTACAATTTTACGCTCCTTTGGAAAAATCTTCACTTCAGAATCTTTCAAAAAACCATCTAATATTAGATAGGCATTTTCTTTTTTGGGAAAGCTGAAACGCATATGTCCTGAACGTTCTACTGGACTCACCTCGGCTTTAATGCCATTATCGAACGTCACTGCATAATAATGTGGTTTCGCAATTTCATTTTTATGGTTAAATTTTAAAGCTCTTTCATCTTCATTGACTTTTAAAGTGCCTATAGCCGGCATCAAAGAGAAAACAGCATAATCATTCATCCAAGGACTACACTGGTGAACTTGTTGAAAACCACGTATGGTTTCTGCTTTATATTGATATTTCCAACCATCTCCATTCTTTCCTGTTTGCGCAGAAAAGAAATGTACCGCAAAGGGTAATCCTACAGTAGGATAGGTATTGCCATAAGAAAGTGACCACTCTGAATCAGTCCCTTGCAACGTATTGACATATTTAACTAAATCTCGTTCCTGTGCATCTACTTTTTTACTACCAACAAGTACCAGTAAGCACCAGCATATTATCCAATTTCTACTCATAATAGGTTTTATTAATTAGTGTTTCCCCAATTTTTATTAGCTGTATTCCCCATAAACAATTCTAAAGTGCCGCCATTGACCATATCTTGAAAATCCAAATGATTTTTGTCATAAGGTTTTCCATTCCAGAGTGCTTTTTGAATGTATTTATTGGCTGCTGAATTATCGTGTGCGATTATTTTAAACTTTTTACCTTTAAAATATTGTGCATCTAGTGCATAAGTTATCTCATTAAATATAGGACTGGTGATTTCATATCGTGTCGTTCCTGGACAAGATGGATGAATACCGGTAGCTGCTAAGACATACCAAGCAGACATTTGTCCTACATCCTCATTCCCAACTATTCCTTCTACGGAGTTTTTATAGGCATTTTCTGTAATATGTCGAGTCCATTTCTGGGTAAGCCAAGAGGCGTCCAAATGATTAAATAAGAATGGAACTAAATGAACTGGTTCATTCGCATGGTTATAATAATCGTTCCATAACAAGTGATCAGGGGTCTTTTCAAAAAAGTCGGTTAGGTCAGCCAGGGTTTTTTCTTTTCCTCCCATCAATTTCACCATACCAGGGATATCATGAGGAACAAACCAACCTTGTTGATATGGATTACATTCAATGGTTCCATACCATTCTTTTAGTCTGGCATTTTCAGGCCAAGGTTCCCAACTGCCATCCTCCTTCTTTGGACGGAACCACCCTTTTTCAGGGTCAAAAATGTGTTGATATGCCAAGCCTTTTTTCAGATATTCTTCTTGAAGATCTCCTTTCCCAAGACCTTTAGCGAGTTGAGCTATACACCAATCTGTATAGGCATATTCCAATGTATTTGAAATTGAAAAAGGCGCACTGGAATAACCTAATTTATCATTCCCAAATTTCTTTGACGTATTGACCGCATATTTCAAGGCTTTCTCAGCATCATATCCTCGAATGCCCTTTACATAGGCATCTGCAAGTACGGATAATGCAGGATTACCTATCATACATCCGGAATAGGCATTTAAAAATTCCCACCGTTCAAAATACTCATTCCCCGATTCTTCGGCCAATGTAATCAATGAATTTATTTGATCATTGACCATAGATGGGTTGATTAATGTTTGAAGGGGAAATTGTGATCTAAAAACGTCCCAACCACTAAATATGGTCCGTTTTTGAAAGTCACTGTTTTGATATATTTTTTTATCCCCACCAACATACCGACCATCTACGTCTGTATATATCCTTGGATCAATCATCGTATGGTAAAGGGAGGTGTAAAATACTGTTTTTTGATCTTCAGTACCTCCTTGAACGTCTATGGAGGATAACGCATTATTCCAAGCTTGTTTAGCCTCTGCGCGAACCTCATCAAACGTTTTCCCTTCGATTTCTGTTTTCATGTTTTTTGCTGCACCTGAGACATCTACGAATGATATACCAACTTGCATTTGCACTTCTTCTTGATCTTCGGTTGAAAACTCCGTGTAAAACCCGATGTGTTTTCCTTGCAGCTCTTTCTTATTTTTAATGATGGATGCTTTAGAAACTTGAGTCAGGTAAGGCACAGTGACCACTTCCTCCAATTTACGAACCCAGTTATCCGGAATATCTGCAGACCAAAATGCATAATTTTTTAATGGTTTATCAAATTTTGCATAATAGTAAACGGTATAGTCAGCTTTCCCATCTCCATTACCCCAACCCCCTCCTTCCGGAGTACATTTCATCCAACCCTGAATGGTATAATCATCCAATACTTGAATATATTGTTCCGACGAAGTTCCTCCTACTCTTCTTGCTAAATCAATCTGAATCCTTGCTTGCTCATTCTTCGGAAAAGTGAATTTCAACATCCCACTATGTGCTGCAGCGCTCGTCTCTACTTGAATACCATATCGTTCTAAAAAGACGCTATAATAGCCAGCTTCAGCTTTTTCTGTGTCTTTGGAATAACTGGATCGGTATCCTGAAATGCTGCCATTTTCTTTGCCTGCAATGTTTGAAAAAGTTCCGGTCGTTGGCATAATTAAAAAATTACCCAAATCACCATACCAACCTACACCACTCATTTGAGTCATGGCAAATCCTTCAATCGTTTTATGTTCATAACTATAGCCTGGACTATTATCTCCCCCAGTAATCGTATTTGGACTCACTTGAACCATACCAAATGGAGTAGTAGCTCCTGGAAATGTTTTACCTAATCCATGGTATACTTCTGCAGCTCCTACACTGGTACTTGCTCCTATAAATGGGTTGACGTAATCTGCAGGCCCTTTTGCTGTGGCTTTCATTTTACTCGCACAGGATCCACTGATCAACGCAATACTGAAAAGACTAAAAATATAGCTGCAATATTTAATCATGTAATTTTTCATTTATCGCTTAATTGTTATTGTTTTGAGTCCAAATCGAGGTATAGTTAGACTCATAATGGATTGTCCATTCTTTTCTTGAATAGGAACTGCACCTAACTCCTTTCCATCCAATCGAACCTCCGTTATAGATTGTACAGGAAAGTGAAGTTTAATGGCTTGTTTATCCTTTTTCGAAGAAGCATTGAAAAATCGAACGATCACCTGATCTTCTGACTCCTGAATGGAAGAAATTTCAAAACCATTATGCTCCATGGTTAGAAATTCTTTGTTTTCTAATTTTAAATTATCGGCGTAAAAAGCGTACAAAGGTTCGTTATAGGTATTGCTTTCCTCAGAAATTGCGGATTCATCCCATACTTTAGTATGAGGAATTAGGGCATATTTCATTTTTAACGCTTCGGTTATTTTATAATCCATTCCCCAAAGACCAACCCCTGAATATTGAATGGTTAAACCCAAAGGAAGGTCAGGACCATGAACATAGCTGCTGGTATGATCTGTTAATACTGCTAAGCCTAACTTTGATTGTGGATCATATGCATCGACCCAATTTAAAATAACATTATGTTTTATATCATCCCATCGTCCAAAATAGGTACTATCTAAATTGCTTTTCAAGACATCAAAAGGTGCATTTTTATATACCTCTTGTTGTTTTATACTTGTTGGGAAAAGAATCTTCAATTTATATCGATCATCCGTATAAGCCCGTCTATTGTCCGTCCATTTATGTTTTTGCGCATATTCTCCTATTCCTACTTCCCCTTTCCAATCGATCAGTAAATCAAAATCAATACGTTTTTGCCCTTTATTTAAGGTAATGGTTTGAATTACTGGATGCCCTGCAATCTCCGTGTAAATGGCCACTTGAACGGATAAAGAATGATCATGAAGGACCTTAAACGTGGCTGGACTATCTTTAGTGGATTTAAAACTATTTTCCTTATAAAAATGTCCCGATATCTCATTCATGGAATATGCAGATGATTGATTTGCAAACTCCTTATTTTTCAACTGTTTAACTTTTAAACTTTTGATAGTACCCCCTCGAGATTTATCCAAAACGATTCGGTACAAGTCATGGTCAATCAGACAGTTACCTTCTTGATCGAAAGTTACATGTTGCTTAGCCTTTGATTCCTTCTTGACTTCACGGATTTCATAGGTCGAATACCCAACAGCTGAAACCGCTGCTTGAAAAGCTAATCGACTTGAAGATCCGCTTGCGGTTATTTCATTAGGAACTGAACGGCCATCCTCATCTATAACTTCGGCTCCTACCCAATGGCTAGGAAGATGAACGCTTACTATTTCAGTTCTTAAATGACCCAAGGTATTATAAACTCGTACATATGCCGTGTTTTTATTCGATTCTACATTACTCGTCACAGGAGCTCCTAAAGCTTGTTGAATAAATTCCTCGGCCTTTATCGTGCTATAGCTTGTCCAGTCTTTTATAGCCTGTGCCCATGTTTGATTTGGATTCAATTTATTGTAAGGCACGATCCATGAATCATGATGTTGGGCCATCATCAATGTGCGCCACGCCTCGCTTAAACTATCTTGATCTATTTTAAATCCTTTTTCAAGAGTTGACATCGCTGCTATTTTTTCAGCTCGTAGTAATGCATTTTCCGCTGAACGTACTTGTTGAGCAATCTGCTGCAATACCTGCGATCCCCACATCAAGTTTACTTGAATGTCCTCTTGTGTTAATTTCCAATGATCATCGGATTTCTTAGGTGCATATTTTTCAAAATATTCTGTCCAAGTCGTATAAATTGAATTATTCTTAATTCGATTTCCTGTTCCTAACCAAGGACCATTGTCCCAACCAGCATCTTGATAAGTCATACCTATTGGGTTTTGAATACCCTGAGAACGACTTTGCTCTATAAAACGATCTGAATTATTCCAAGCGGTTGTTTGCCAGGTAGAATTTTCTTCAAAGGCCTCAGAGGTATAGCGCGGTACGGTCAATATGGAACTGCCATCTGGTGCAATCCAATTTAATAATTCTCCTCCATAAGCTCTCGTATAACCACCCCACAGTGTATTGGGACATTTTAAAACTGCATATTTGAATCCAAATTGATTTAAGAGTTGAGGTAAACAACTCGTAAAACAAGGTTCTTCTACCGCATAAGTGCTAAACGTAATCGATGGAAAATGTGCCCTATGTTTTTTAAAGCCATAGGTAAATTGACGAATGATACTTTCCCCTGAAATGTTATATAAGTATGGTTGTGCATAGGTTGGATTGGTAAAATCAACCCGATTGGAATTTACCCAGGTTTGCATCAACTGGTATCCTTCTGGATCTTTGACCTGAACGGTATCCCAAGTTTCAGGCTCTATCTCCATGCCTATTCGCCATTCCGGATGTTTGATTAAATGGTCTACAGTAAATTTGGTGACCCACATGGGGTAATGGCCATAAACTCCTCCATGGTATCCATCTACAAAATAAACCTGTTGTGCATGGACAGTCCATGTACAAAAAAACAAGGCACTGATGCTAAGCAGTTTTTTTAAGTTCAAACCCATTTTATTTAGAAATTTGAACTAATGATACCCTACGCTTGATCGGCTTATTGAGTTGGTAAATTAATTTTTCTAGCATCGAAATTTCTGCGTTCCATGCTTGCCTTATTTCCGGGTGCATGGCTTTCGCATATAAATCTCGTTTAGCCCTCAACCAACCATCCTTAGCAACATGCTGATCCATGACCTCTATTGCTTTTCGATTATCGGCATTTAATAAACCTTTAGGTTGAAAAAAATAGTGTTGTACCCAAGCTAAATCACGAAATCTCCTTTCAATCTCCCATCGCTCTTCATTCAAAAACATCACTTTTATGGCCTGTTGGTATTGGGGAGTTTGGGTTAAAAGCGATAAATTGATACCCTTTTCTAAAGCGGTTGCTGAAAATTCAGCAATCACTTCCTCATCAATCTTTAATTGATAGCTTCCTTTTAAACCGGAAACTTTTAATAATTCTTCATTCATTTCCTCCATAAAGGGAACAACCTTGAGTGCATCATATTGACTGTATTTAGCGCCCCAACCTCTCGCTGTACTATCCAATGGATAAGGTAATGCGTTCGCTAAATAATCGAAGGAAATGGATTTACTGGTTTTTTGAATATTATCTACCGCACAATTTTCTAATGAGAGTACTGATGTATGCTTTGCATCTAGATGTACTGCTGCAACTTTTTTACCTGCAAAACCTTGTGCTTTTAAAAATTCGTAAGCCATCACCATATGGCCATTATTATCGGGATGTATACGATCAGCTCCAGAGATGGTAAATGAGGGGTCTTTTTCTTGAAATTTTGAATTTATTTTTGAGATGGATTCATTATAATCAAAAAACTCCCAATTATTTTTCTTCGCAGACTCTTGTTGAAATTTAACAATCCTTTTCATCGCATTGTTTTTATTTTTAAATGGTTGGTTGTCTTTGATGACAACATGCTCATCATAAGGTGTACTTCCTAATAAAACGATACGTGTATTTACTAAGCCTAAAAATCTTTTTTCCATCTCTTGGTAGGCATTAAAAGATTCTTGAACTTTCAAATCTGCAAATTTTTCAGGCTCCTCTTGATTGTATTCAAAGTAACCCGAATCATTCATTCCAAAGGTGCTAATTAACACTGTAGGTTGCTTAGCGAAAACATCGGCATCCAATCGTTTAACCATCTCGATCACACGATCACCTCCTATTCCAGCATTTAAAACTTTAAGATTCATCTCCGGGAATCTGGTCATATAATATAACCAAATGTAAGAATGATAATGACCACCATCTGTGATACTATTTCCTAAAAAGACCACCCGGTCTGCTTCTTTAAAAGGGGTAATTTGCTGAGCCTGTACCGTAGTATTTACTAAAAATCCAGATAGGCAATAAAGCCCAATTTTCAGAAATATTGTCCGAGAATATCGCATAGTAATCAATTAATAACGAAAAAAAATATGTGTAATAAAATAGGTTTTTTCAGAAAGACCTCTTTCGAGTCTATCCATAAACACAAAAATAAAATACTATTGCTCTAATGCCTAGTCTTTAATATGCTTGGTAAACTTATTAAAGCCCACAAAGACCTTAATCAATTGATTAGCAATTAAATAGGTAAGATTTATAAAATAATTTGGTAAATCTTTTAGAATAAACTAGAAGATATGGAGGCGATTTTCTTTACCTTTTCTTCAAATAAATCACCTTCAAAAATAGCTTTACCTTTTACCTTACTTTTATAATTATAGATGGTTTGGATAGAGTAACGTAGAAATACAGCAATTTGGTTCACATCGGTAATCCCTAATCGAATTAAAGCGAATATTCGTAATTCCGTATTCAGTTGATTTTTCAAGGTAGTATAGCGCTCTTCTTCTTTCAATAGGGAATTAAATTCTTCGACAAAAGTGGGATAAACTTCTAAAAATGATTTATCAAATTCAGTAAATAATGCTAATGCATCTTTTTCTAATAGTTTATTGCTAGAAGTGAATTTTATTAATTCATCAATTTGTCCACTTTTAATTTTACGCTGCACAAATTTTCGATAATCATCCAATTTATCAAGATAAACTGCACATTGATTAATATAATACCCTATATAACGCTCACGTATTAAATTTGCTTCGTCTAGTCGATGATTTAATTGCAATAGCTCTTGATTAATGCCTTTTAATTTTTTCCTACCGCTAGAAATCGTTTTATTTTGATGGTATAAAATATATAATGTTATCCCTAAACCTAATACGATTATGGAGATTAAAATAGCATATCTTTTGAGATTCTTCCCTTGGTCTTCAATTTTTGCTATATAAGTCGCCTCAATGATAGGTTGAATCCGTGCAATTACAGAATTTCTAAACCTTGAATTATAAAAATTAGCATCGTCTAATGCCGCATGAATGTAATTATAGGCTCGATTAACCTCCCCTTGTTCGTGCAGGTAAATTGCCAAGGTTAATAATGATTCATTTTCTTTTATTGCCAACTTCACATCCGTTATCGCCGCAAGGATTAAGTAATGTTCAAATTCCTTTTGTTGATTTAATTCTCGAAATACCATGGCAAGTCCCATTGCTGACATCGCGTATGCATGCGTGTGAACTTGTTCTTTAGAAAATAGTTGTTGTTGGATTTCTGCAGAACGCTTTAATTCACCTTCCGCTTTTAATTGAAATGATTTTTCCTTTAAATATATATCAGACTGATGGTCTAACAAGGATAATAACTCCATTCGAAACTTGCCTATTTCTTGTTTATGAAAGGTAGATTTTCTGTTATTTTCAGTGTATATAATCAAATTTTCATGGTACCGAATAATACCCCAGCCATAAAGAACTTTTAAATGCTTAGGTAACTGTTGATAATCTATTTGTTCAAATACCTCCCAAGCTTGTGTGAAAAAACCAGACATCGATAGTACAAATGCCTGCCGAAGTTTACTTTCCTGAATCCATTCTTGTTGGGATAAATCTTGCGCAAGCTTGATGTTTTGATCGATATATACCAGTGCTGAGTCACAATTAAATGATTGGTATTCCGAAATCAATTCTGATTGAATCTCATACCGTTGAACCTTATCCGCTATGATTAACAATTTCTTTTTAATGGAATCTATTCGGTTCAATTTGGTCAATTTAAATTGCTCCCGTTTTAGTATGGCTTCATCTAATACGGTAAGCAAAGAATCTCGCTCATTCGCTATTGCAGGAACAAACAAAAATTGAAAAATAAATAACAGGTATAGTAAATAGTTAATCAAAAGAAATTTAGTTATTAGGTCATTCCTTACAAATATAAATATTTGATGATAGAAAAGTTTATGTTGTTCTTGAAAGGTTCTTTAAATAGATTTTTTTTATTATTATTACTGAAAATAAATAACCATGATCATAAACGAGCATAGCATCCGTAACCAAAAATTTGCCGAAATAATAACAGAGGATATTGTTTTAAATTCCGTAGAGGATGCCTTAGATTTAATTGGTAATTGCTCCTATCAAGGTTATGATCATCTGATTATTTACGAAAAAAACATCACTAAGGATTTTTTTAATTTAAAAACTAAACTTGCTGGCGAAATATTACAAAAGTTTGTTCAATATCAAATGCCTGTTTCCATTATTGGCGATTTTTCGAATTACAATAGCGATAGTTTGAATGATTTCATTTTGGAGAGCAACAAAGGAAGACATGTACACTTCCGCCATCAATTGGAAGACTTATTTTAGCCCCTCTCTTAGTTTAATTGTTTGGAAGTACCCCCTCATGACAGCACATGACAGTTTCTTATTCATAATCAAGTATATTGGGGAATAATAAACCTAAGATCTTTAAAAATAGTTTTAAAACAATTTTGATAATTCTCGAATTACCTTGCTGTCATGCATATATCTAGCATATTAAAATATTTTAATATAGATCCTCAATTTCCAATGATATTAAACACCTTATGAAAAGTTTTTTCAAGCGAATTACCCTCATTTCTACGATTGGCTTACTGATCTGGATGAACACATCTTGTAATCAATCTAAACCCATTGATTTTAAAGTTCAAGATGGAGAGCATATAGTCTTTATCGGTAACACATTTGCCGAGAGACTGCAACATTACAATTATTTTGAAGCATTATTATATAAAAATTTCCCTAATCAGAATCTTACAGTAAGAAATCTTGGTTGGAGTGCTGATGAAATTAATTTGCATGTACGTCCATTTAATTTTGGAACGGTTGACCAGCATTTAACAGAACAAAAAGCTTCCGTAATTTTTGCAAGTTATGGGTTAAACGAAGCTTTTAAAGGAATTGATAGTCTAGAAAATTTCAAAACTGAATTGCAAGGCTTTGTCAATCATTTAAAATCTCAAAAATACAATGGAAAATCTACTCCTCAAATTATATTAGTTTCTCCCATAGCTCATGAAGCCTTAGGAGGTTATTTACCTAATCCTTCTGAGCATAATAAAAACTTAAAACTTTACCGCAGCGCGATGCAAGATGTAGCTGCTGAACTAAATGTGGGTTTTATAAATTTATATGACTTCACGAAAGATTTAGGAGATGCTAAAGATTCCATCACCATTAATGGTATACACCTCAATGATAAAGGCTACAAAGCAGTGTCTGAATACATGGCTAAAATGTTGAACTTTAAGATTCAACAGTGGCAAGAAAATGACGAATACCAAAATTTTAAAAAAGCTATAGATCATAAAAACCAACAGTTCTTTCATAAATACCGTGCTGTAAACGGAGAGTATATTTATGGGAGTCGTAAAGAACCTTGGGTTCAGCCTGCAGGAGGACCGGTCTATTACCCTTCCGAATTTTTAAAATTGGATAGTATGATTGCAAGTTTAGATTCATTAGTTTGGAAAGCTGCTGCTCCAGGAACTCCAACAAACTTAGAAGCAATCAACAAAGTTTTATTTAGCGGTATGAACAAGCAGGCTAGCATGTCGGTAAATAAATTGCCAATTCCATTGGATGAGCAATTTAAAGTGCATGAAGGCTATCAAATTGAGTTATTTGCTTCAGAGAAAGACTTTCCAATTGAAAAACCTGTAAAAATAACTTTTGACCCTGCTGGTAAATGTTGGGTTTCTACAATGCCTTCATACCCTCATTATTATCCTGGTATTCCTCCTAATGATAAGATCATAATTCTCGAAGACACTGATCAAGACGGAAAAGCAGATAAGCATACGGTATTCGCCGATAGTTTATATATGCCACTAGGCTTTGAGCTTGGTAATGGTGGTGTTTATGTTTCTCAACCTCCATACCTCATGTTCTTCAAGGATACCGATGGTGATAATAAAGCCGACGTAAAAGAAATTATTCTCCATGGCTTTGGAACCGAAGATGTACACCATTCCGTAAATGCATTAACTTGGGGACAAGATGGTGCCCTTTACATGCACATGGGAACATTTTTACATACGCAAATTGAAACACCTTACGGTCCTCAACGCGGCGCCTATGGTGAAACATGGCGTTATGATCCATTGTCAATGAAGATGGAACCTTATGTTTCTTATGCTTATGCAAATCCTTGGGGAAATGTGTTCACCAAAGATGGAACGCATTTAATTGGCGATGTTTCTACTGGTATGAACTATTTTGCACCACCATTAACCGTAGCAACGGATTATCCAATAAAACATGTGGCCATGAAGGATTTCCTGACCAATAAGATCAAACCTAAAACCTGCGGAATGGAAATTATTTCCAGTAAAAATTTTCCAGCCAATGTTCAAGGCAACATATTGTTTAATACATTCTTAGGCTTCCAAGGAGTCACCCAACATACCTTGAAGGATGAAGGTAGTGGCATTGTAGGGCATGAAATCGAACCTTTACTCCAATCCATAGACCCTCAATTTAGACCTGTTGACCTTCAATTTGGTCCTGATGGCGGTCTTTACTTAGTGGATTGGTTTAACATTGTCATTAACCATGGTGAACGGACTTTACGAGATCCTGAACGTGATAAAACACATGGTAGAATTTGGAAGATAACCTATAAGTCCAATGAACTGTCTAAAGCAGTTGATATGACAAAATTAACTATCCCTCAATTATTGGATCAACTTAAAGATGCTGAAGACAGGGTGCGTTATAGAGCAAGGATACAGTTAAGTAATTTACCAAAATCAGACATTCTTGATGCATTAACTGATTGGATAAAAAATTTAGACAGCAAAGACAGCAATTATGAATATCAGCTTTTAGAGGGCTTATGGACCTATCAAAGACTGAAAGAACCCAATCAAAAAATAATGGAACAATTGATGGCTTCTAAAGATCCGCTTATTCGTGCTGCAGCGGTAAAATCTCTATTTTATAGTCAAGATCAAATTCAACGAGTACAAGATAAATTAATACCTTTTGTTCAAGACCCATCCCCTCGAGTAAGGTTGGAAGCTATTGTATCATTAAGCCATTTTGAAGATGAAAAGACCTTAAATGCCTTATTAAAAGCAATGGATAGTCCAATCGATGATTATATAGGCTATGCACTAAGGGAGAGTTTCAAACATCTTAAACCTGTTTGGATGAACTTGTTTCAAAAAGACCCAGAATTCTTAGCTAATGAACCTCAAAAGGTCGATATGATGTTAAGTCCTGTAGCTACCGCTAAGGCTTTAGAACTTCCAGGATTTTTTCATCACGATCCATTGGCAGGTCAATATACTATGCAACCTTTATCGGAAAAAGAATATGAAATTCTCGCTAAAAGTAAAGCAGTAATGGATTTCAAAAAACGTATTCAACAACCGGAAGCGGCACCACAAGAATCCGTTGCAGCAAATGGCAATACCATAAACTTAAAAATAGGCACTGTATTAGGTAAAATGGCCTATGATCAAACAGTAATCAAATTGAAAGCAGGAAGTCAGATTTCGATGCATTTTCATAATCCAGATGAGATGGCTCATAACTTAGTGATAGTAAAACCTGGAGCAGCCGAAAAGGTAGGTACTGCAGCCGATGCGATGGCGAGTATGAAAGATGCTTATGAAAAGCAATTTATCCCAGACCTTCCTGAAGTCCTATTTGCAACCCCATTGGTTGCGCGAGATGAAACATTTGTGCTGGAATTTACTGTTCCTACTCAAAAAGGTGAGTACCCATTTATATGTACGTTTCCTGGCCATTGGAGAGTCATGCAGGGAAAATTTATCGTAGAATAATTCACGGAAGAAATTAGGTGGGAAAGGTTTATTTTGATAATTTAGAAGAATTATCAAAATAAACCTTTTTTTATCAGCACATACAACGCTAAACTATCAATATGAAATACATCTGGATTCTATCTATTCTATTTAGCTGCCATACTCCGGCTCCTAAAGAATACCCTAGCATTGGAAAAATTGAAATATTATCCCCAAGTATGGAAAAATTAATAGACCCTAAGGCGGCTATTGAAATCATTGGTACAGGACTAACTTGGGCTGAAGGTCCTGTATGGGTCAAAGACGGGAATTACTTATTATTTAGTGACCCTCGATTAAATACAATTTATAAGTGGGATGAAGAGAATGGCATGCAAGAATTCCTAAAACCTTCAGGATATGAAGGCGAAGCCTGGTATAGCGATGAACCTGGAACAAATGGACTCATCATTAATCAGGATGGTAAATTAGTTGCTTGCGACCATGGTAATCGCAGGTTATCTGTGATAGATCTCAAAACCAAAAAGAAAGAAAGTTTGATCGACAACTGGGAGAATAAAAAGTTTAACTCTCCAAACGATCTTTGCCAACACGCAAACGGCGATTACTATTTTACTGATCCTCCCTATGGACTTCCCGAACGTGAAAGCGATACCACTACCAGAGAAATCAAAGAAAACGGAGTATACAGGTTAAATAAAATTGGAAAAGTGGAACAAATCATTTCCAATTTAGGTAGACCTAATGGCATTGCACTTGCTAATGATGGAAAGACTTTATATGTTGCATTAAGTGATGGTGGAAACCCTTATATCATGTCATATGACCTACTAGATCAGGGTAAAGTTGGAGAAGGTAAAATATTTATAGATTTTAAAAAGCTTTTCCCTGATGAAGGATTAGCAACAGATGGATTTAAGTTTGATAAATCAGGGAATTTATTTGCTGCTGCAGGTGATGGAATTGTAGTTTTTGATCCGGAAGGAAAACCTATTGGAAGAATTCGCTCTGGGGTTAGATCAGCAAATTGTGCTTTCGCTACAGATGGTCATTTGTACATGACAGCGAATGATAAATTACTTCGAGTAAGAATGAAATAATTCATTCTTACTCGTTATACTGAATACGGTTAAAATTTCAAAGTAACTCCTACGGGCAAATGATCCGAAGGATACCTAGACCCATCATATACATCGGAATACACTTCATAATTCAAAACCTGTATATCTTTACTGATAAATACAAAATCTATCCTTCCTTTGGATGGGCCAGTAAAAACACCAGCTGCGATATTGGTTCCTTCTACCCCTTTTCTCGCCGCAATGCTCACATCATATGCATCCAAATAATGTGCTTTAATTTGCTTAATCTGCGTTTTTTCAACTGTAGAATTAAAATCTCCAGTACATATGATCGAATGATCCCCCGCTATTTCCTTCATCTTTCTAACCATTAATGCCCCCGACTGCAACCTTGCTTCCTTTTTTTGATAATAAAAATGCGCATTGAAAAAATAAAAAATCTTTCCTGATTCTTTGATTTTAAATTTTGCCCATTGACAAATCCGCTGGTCTGTCGCATCCCAACCTATACTTGGCACATCTGCTGTTTGGCTTAACCAAAACACACCTTCATCCAATAATTCAAATAATGCATCTTTATAAAGTATACTACAAGTATGAATATCATTCGTTTTTCCACCATACGGTTTAGCAACATGCTTAAATTCTGGCATCAAGCTATTGAGTTCTTTCATTTGAGCGAAGTCTCCTTCTTGGGTACCTACCATATCAAAACCATGCCTTTGTATAAGCTTGGCAACTTCAAACTTCCGGATATCCCATCCATTTCCACTCTCCACATCGGCCTTTCCATTGTATCGGATATTGTAGGAACTGGCATGGATTATAGATTTTTTAGAGGCTTGCATTCCTCGAGTAAAACCGCATGAACTCAGCACAATAATCCCTAAAAGGATGAGGATGCAACTTAACGTATTGGGCAATTGATTTTTCATGGTTTGATTAGCTATAGTATCGAATTAAATATTGACAATTTAACATCTTCTCATACAAATCTTGCGGCACATAAAAATAATGATTGGATGCTTCAAAGCCTATTCTAGAATCTTTAGATTGCAATTCCGCAAGTAATTTAGCCACATGCAATTCGTCTTTTAGCAACTGGACAATAGCGCTTTTAAGTTTTGAATTTTGTTGCTTCTCCAACTCCAATTGATCTCTCCATAGAATAAATCGACTCTGATTCACCACACTCTGATAATGTAAGGTGATGGCCTCTGCCACCTGCATTTCCAATTGAATAGTTCTCTTTTCCGCAGAAGATAATTTCAAATCAGCCAATCCCTGCTTAAGAACAGTTAATGCTTCGGAAAATCCCTTTGCAACTTTATCCATTTGTTGAATAAAAATTTCTACCGGGTAAATCGCTCTCCAACCATTGATGTCATCGTAAGGTAGACCGACCATAGATGCTGCATAATTTGTCTTTTTAGACCATAATAAATTAGATGGACCTGCCTGCAGCGGAGCGCTGTACACTAGATTTCCATGGTAAGGAAATTCAGAGAATGCAATACTGTACGATTTCCAAGCCTGAACCATCAATGATGAAGCACTTCCAAATCTACTCTCTGCCACTTTTTGTATGGCTTTTTCCTTTGTTAAGGAAAAATCAGATCCTAATAAAGAAACTACTTCCAAGTTTGGAGAAGGATAACCTCCCAAACTCCAACCCAGCATTAAGCCCTTAACACCTGAATTTCTTAAATTTTCTATGTGTTGGCCAATATTGAATAAGGCAGGAATATAGGGCACTGCTCCGATTTCCCAGCTGTTATTCGCTTGAATTTTCGCAATACAGTTAATTTGATATTGCTTAGCAATTTGCCAATGCCTTTTTGCCCGTGGCCCTGGACCTATCGAAGAAATGGAATATTCCCCTACCCTCGTTTTCACCCCTCCACGTTCGATTTCCAAATCCCACTCGGAAACACTCATGTACGACAAGTTCTCCGCATTTAATTTAGGGATAATTTCATCTGCATATGCATCCGTCCAACCCCAATCCCAAACAATCAGTTTAGGACGATCTTTGATTGCAATGGTTTTGCTTTGAGCAATCTCCCATTTTTTTATTCCATCCTTAATTCCTTGGCTATACAAATTATTGAGCTCCGAAATTACAACACCTGCACCGCGAGGTCCGCAACGCTTGCAGGAAGCTCCAGCAAAATGTGACCAGCAGTTTGTCGGATTTTCAGATGCAGTAATGGAAAAGAATCCACCCAATTGTGGCACCTGCTCCGTAATGATGGCTAAAGAATTCTCTAAATATTTTTGCACCTCCGGATGACTGGTACATAATGCATTGCCTGCCCCTTGCAGATCAGGATGTAGTTTAAAAAATTCATTCGATTGATGCCTAGGTTCATTTAAGTAAAGAAATATTCGAATTCCTTTTTTTGCTGCCCTTTGTGCCAACAAGCCTAAATTCGCTAATCGCTCTTCCCAATGTTCACTCTGTTTCAAATCCCAAGGAAAGGGAGTAATCTTACTCAATACAATATGCATCCAGATGTGATCAACACCAGAATTCGCCATCCGCGCCAAATAATTATCCGGGTAAGATGCACTGGAATCCCCTAATAAAGAATCTCCAAATAATGCGAAATAAGGATAGGCAATTCTTGGAGAGAATTGAGAATCTATTGGTTTTAAATTATTATTTTGAAGAGGTTTTGACAATTCCTTTACAAACTGAAAATAGGGCTCTTGTAAACGAGGAATACCCTGAGGAAATAAGACTTTCAAATCTGTATTAAATTGATTTACTACCTCTGCAGGGATTTCATCGAGGCTTTTCCATTTTAATGTTGGACATTCTGGCTTTAAATTACCCAATTTAACAAAAAAGAAGTCATCTTCTTTTAGCGTAAATTCTAAATGTTCAGCAGACCATCCTAAAAGTATTAATAGTTGTTCCTTAGGGAGCAAATGCCAATTTCTTCGGATGACCGTAAGGTAACTGCGATTCCATTGCTCCTTGCTAATGGTTTTATATGCCGTTAAACCCATTCTTTTTGCCATCACTTTGATATCCTTTACACTAGCCTCCACCGTTTTGGCCATACGCTCAATGGGTACCAAACTCCAATTTCTCCACACAAAAGCATGCAATGCAGAGGGAAAATGTGCCGGGATTAATCCCATTTTCAGGGCTTGATTATCATATCTTGACGTAAAAACATCGCCTAATGCGTGCTTATTGAACAACATGCTGGATCCCAATATCCATGCTGAATTGCATATAAATTTCCGTCGATTAATCATTAGTTATTTTAGGGTTAGGTATAAAAATCAAACTTTTCCTTTCAGCATGATTTCTAAGATTATAACTTGGTGGTCTTAATACTTAAACCAGTTCAAATCGTTTTCAAACTTCGGCTTGTATTAATTCTTATGTCGTAAAATAAAAGAATTATTTTGATTATTCAAGTTAATAATTAAAATATTACGTCCATTTAAACCGTATCTACGAATCCCTATTTACAATTTGAACAATCCATATCCCGAGTATTTTGCTTTCAATAATTGGTAGCATATAAAAAGTTTTACAAGCATAAATTTATTGAAATTCATTTCAGCATAGAAAAATCAGACTTTATATATTTTTAACATGAATTATAGATAAAATCTATTATAATATCCTAGTGAATTCAATTAATTTTATAAAAAATGTAGTAAATTTATATACATAAGATCGGGAAAACCTCTAAGATCTTATAAAATATAAATGAATATGTTTTAATGAATTAAAAATATATAAATACTAAATGAGATATGGAAAACGGATCTAATGACATCAGTAAATGCCCTTTTCACAATGGTAGTATGAAACACACTGTTGCTGGAGGTGGAACAACTAACCAAGATTGGTGGCCTAAAAAATTAAAATTAAATCTTTTAAGACAGCATTCTAATTTAAGTAATCCGATGGAAAGTGATTTTAATTATGCCGATGCATTTAACTCACTGGACCTGGATGCCCTTAAACAAGACATACATGCATTAATGACCGATTCTCAAGATTGGTGGCCTGCCGATTTTGGTCATTATGGTGGTTTATTTGTACGTATGGCATGGCACAGTGCTGGTACATATCGCGTTGGTGATGGTCGTGGTGGTGCAGGTGCTGGACAACAACGTTTTGCTCCTTTAAATAGCTGGCCAGACAACGTAAGTTTAGATAAAGCCAGACGTTTATTGTGGCCAATCAAACAAAAATATGGCAATAATATATCCTGGGCAGATTTATTAATACTGACAGGAAATATCGCTTTAGAATCTATGGGATTCAAAACCTTTGGATTTGCAGGAGGACGTGAAGATGTATTCGAGGCAGATGAGGATGTATATTGGGGAGCTGAAACCACTTGGTTAGGCGGAGATGTACGCTATAAACATGGTTCTGAAGGCGTAACGGACAAAGATCATGGGGTTTTATCTGCTGAAGATAATGCGGATGGAAAAATTCATTCCCGCAATTTAGAGAACCCATTGGCTGCTGTACAAATGGGATTAATCTATGTAAATCCGGAAGGACCAGATGGTAACCCTGACCCATTAGCTTCTGCACAAGATATTCGCGATACTTTCGGTCGTATGGCTATGAATGATGAAGAAACAGTAGCCTTAATTGCTGGTGGTCATACCTTCGGAAAAACACATGGCGCTGGTCCAGCAGACAATGTTGGTAAAGAACCTGAAGCGGCGGGTCTTGAAGAACAGGGATTAGGATGGAAAAGCTCCTACGGTTCTGGTGTTGGAGCTGATGCTATCACCTCCGGATTAGAAGTAATTTGGACCACGACTCCTACCCAATGGAGTAATAATTTCTTTGAAAATCTATTTGGATTTGAATGGGAATTAACCAAAAGCCCTGCTGGTGCACACCAATGGGTAGCTAAAGATGCAGATGATATTATTCCGGATCCATTTGATCCAAATAAAAAACGTAAGCCTACTATGCTTACTACTGATTTAACGCTACGTTTCGATCCAGAATTTGAAAAAATATCTAGACATTTTTTTGAAAATCCTGACGCCTTTGCCGATGCTTTTGCTCGCGCATGGTTCAAATTAACTCACCGCGACATGGGACCTCGAACTCGTTATTTAGGTCCAGATGTTCCAGCGGAAGAATTAATTTGGCAAGATCCAATTCCTGCTTTAAATCATGAGTTAATTAACGAGGCTGACGAACAATTATTGAAAGACCAACTTTTAAATTCTGGCTTAACTGTTTCGGAATTAGTTTCTACTGCTTGGGCTTCTGCATCTACTTTTAGAGGATCTGATAAACGTGGCGGTGCAAATGGCGCTAGAATACGTTTAGCTCCTCAAAATACTTGGAAAGTAAACAATCCAACGCAATTACAAAAAGTATTAAATGTATTGACTGGAATACAATCTAACTTCAATAATGTTCAAGCGACTGGTAAGAAAATTTCAATTGCCGACCTAATTGTATTAGCGGGTAATGCTGGAATTGAAAAAGCGGCTTCTTTGGCAGGTTCATTCATTAAAGTTCCTTTTTCTCCAGGTAGAATGGATGCTACGCAAGAACAAACGGATATCGAGTCTGTAAATTACCTAGAACCAATAGCCGATGGTTTTAGAAATTACAAAAAAGCTAGATTTACTTCATCAACAGAAGAATTATTAATCGATAAAGCGCAATTATTAAAATTAAGTGCTCCTGAAATGACTTTATTAGTAGCCGGATTGCGTGTACTTGATACGAATTTCGATGGATCTAAACACGGTGTATTTACCGCTAGACCGGGTCAATTAACCAATGATTTCTTAGTGAATTTGTTGGATATGAATACCTCTTGGAAAGCAACAGATGCTGACAAAGAAGAGTACTTAGGTTCAGACCGTAAAACTGGCCAACCAAAATGGACCGCAACGAGATCAGACTTAGTGTTTGGTTCCAATGCGGAACTTCGAGCCATTGCAGAGGTTTATGCTGGAAGCGATGCGCAACAAAAGTTCGTAAAAGATTTTGTTGCTGCATGGACTAAAGTGATGAATGCAGATCGTTACGACCTTAAAAAATAAAACAAGATTTTCTATACCTATGAAAATCAAAAAGGGTTGCCATGAAAATGTGCAGCCCTTTATTTATTTTTTAAAAACTTTTTGCGTTGAGCAATTAATCAAAATTTGTATACCGCTTAGTAAATCATCCCCTAAGTTCTGAGCATTACCTGGGTGCAATTAAAAATAGAGCTTTCAACAGCCGCTAACCACCTTCATCACGTTTAGCTAGTGGGTAATTTTGGGATAGCAAGGTTTATTTAGCCCAATCTCTCCTCCATTTCTTCCAGCACAGGGAATACTGCAGCTATCAGATTAGAATGATCTTCCAAGCTTCCATAAACTCACCATTTTTCAAATACTCTTTCGCCTTCAAAAACTGATGTGTCAACCTACTTTGCTCATCTCCTATAAACGCATTCAATAATTCTTGAACATCAGGTTCATATTGAAATTCGTCAATTTCTTGAGCAGTAGGAACTGAAGCAATGGATGCCAATTGCCTTAATTCTTCTTCATTGAAAATGGCGGACTGTTTAATAAATTCGGGAATAACAATCATTTACAAGAAATTTACTATAACTTTTCAATAATTTTATCAGCAAATTCGCTTGTTTTTAACAGGCTTGCATCCGTCATTAAATTATAAAAATCTACGGTCACGGTCTTCTGTTTAATCGTAGCGGCTACCGCATTTACAATCGCATCTGCTGCTTCATTCCATCCCAAATAATCCAACATCATCACGCCACTCAATATGACTGAAGAAGGATTCATGCTGTCTGTATCCGCGAAACGAGGAGCTGTCCCATGCGTGGCTTCAAAAATAGCATGCCCGGTTTTATAATTGATATTGGCTCCTGGGGCAATTCCTATCCCTCCTACCATGGCTGCTAATGCATCCGATATATAATCACCGTTCAAATTCAATGTCGCTATCACATCAAATTCTTGTGGTGCCAATAAAATTTGTTGTAAAAAATTATCCGCAATGATATCTTTAATCAGTAATTTACCATCCGCCAATGCTTTACTCTGTTCCGCATTTGCAACTTCCACTCCTGCTTTAGCTTTTGTTTGTTCCCATTGATTCCAGGTATAAACCTGATCGCCATATTCTTGTTCAGCAACTTGGTATGCCCAATTTTTAAAAGCTCCTTCAGTAAACTTCATGATATTGCCTTTATGAACAATGGTCACCGATTTTCTACGCTCTGCTAATGCAAAATCAATGGACGAACGTACCAACCGTTTTGTCCCTTCTTCGGAAACTAACTTTAAACCAAGTCCCGTACTATTATTAAAATTATATTGAACTTCTAAGGTATTCTTTAAAAAATCTTGCAATTGTTTCGCCTCTGAGGTGCCTGCAGCAAACTCAATACCGGAGTATATATCCTCTGTATTTTCACGAAACACAACCATATCTACACGTTCAGGATGTTTTACTGGTGAAGGAACGCCTTCATACCATTTCGTAGGGCGTTGACACACATATAGGTCTAGTTCTTTACGTAATGCCACATTCAAAGATCGAATACCGCCACCAATCGGTGTAGTAAGTGGTCCTTTTATGCCGACTAAATACTCCTTAAATACCTCCAATGTTTTAGTCGGAAGCCACTCTCCAGTTTCATTATAAGCCTTTTCACCCGCTAAAACTTCCAGCCAATTGATCTGACGATTTCCTTGATAAGTCTTAGCAATAGCTGCATCAAATACACGTACTGAGGCTTTCCATATATCTGGCCCTATGCCATCACCTATAATAAATGGGATGACCACTTGATGAGGAACACTTAATTTTCCGTGTGCGTCGATTTTTACTTTTTCAAATTCCATCGTATTCTATTTTATTTTTCCTTACTAAACATATTCCCAATTTCACGACTTATTTTGCGGAATATTGGTGCCGTTTGTACATCTTCATATTCATCGATATGTCGATCTTCTAATCTAGAAGGAAATATCAATAACAAATTTTGATTTTTATAATACTTACCCACTCGCTTTGCTAAACCATCTAATGAATCGCGATAAGATAGGTCTCCATACCTGGACGACACAAACACCAATAATGAGTCCGTGTTACTAAAGGTCGCTAATCCATAAATATTATCCCAATCTTCATAGAGCTCAAATGAGCTTGGTACACTAGACCCTAAAAGATCCAATTCCTTTTCTATAGAGGTCTTACTCCGCTCGTTACAAACAAATTTCACCGCTAAAGACAACTCTTGACCTAACCTCGTGATCTTCTCCATCCAATACGCGAATCCCACTTCTGATTCTGCCAATGGAGGAACAAATAAGGTGATTAATTTGTTTGTGATTAAAGGCTTTTCTATACGACACATAAACAAATTTGCATCGGTACGATTTAAGATACTTTCGGATTTCTCTCCTACTATCTTTTCCACAAAACTCGCGGCACTTGGCCAGCCCAAAATAATACAATCTGCAAAAATTTCCTTAGAAGCACGACCAATTCCATTGGCAATATTAAAATCCACTTCAGTAACTAAGTCCACTTCTGTTTCAGATCCCGATGCATATTTTGCTAGTTTATCTAAGGATTGTCTTGCCAATTGCAAATTCTCCTCTGCAAGCTCATTATTAGCAACAACTTGCAATATGTTTATCGGATGTGGTGATTTTTTAGATTTGATTAACGTTGCAAAATCCAAAATAGGCTCCATATTGTTCAGATTGGCAATAGGAATTAATATTTGTTCATCATGCTCCTCCACATGCTCCACATGTTCTACATGCTGATGCCCTGCTAATACAATCTTCTTGGAGGCATTCTCCGTCACTACGGAAGCGATAATACAAGAAACTAAAATCAAAATAATGGTTCCATTTAATACATTCTCATCTATAATCTGATTATTGTATCCAACCATTATTATAGCTAAAGTAGCTGCAGCATGAGCATTACTTAAACCAAAGATTAAATTTCGTTCAACAGTCAAATACTTAAAAGTCCATTGAGTAGCTGTCGCCGCTAAAAACTTACCAACGACCCCTACTATGGTTAATACGCCAGCAACATAGAAAACGGTCCAACCTTCGGAATGTACAAATACGCTGATATCGACAATCATACCCACAGAAATTAAAAAGAAAGGTATAAATATCGCATTCCCAATAAACTCAATCCGGTTCATTAGCGCAGAAGAATGAGGAATTAATTTATTCAGTGCCAGCCCTGCCACGAAAGCCCCAATAATGGGTTCTAAATTCGCTAACTCAGCCATAAATGCAGCGAAAAAAACCACCGTTAAGACAAATATATAATGCCCTGTTTTTTCACTTTCCACTTTTTCGAAAAACCATTTCGCAATTTTAGGGATGATCCCAAACATTATAAACAAGAAAATAGCAAAAGAAACCCCTAAGGTTACCCAAAACTCATTATTTATTTCCCCTTGAGATGCTCCTTTAATGACTGCCAAAATAATTAACACAGCCGTATCTGTTAATATCGTACCACCTATCGTTATTGCTACGGCTTCTTTTTTAGATATACCATACCGATTCACAATAGGATAAGAAACCAATGTATGAGTCGCAAACATGCTTGCGATTAAAATACTGGTCAACAAGCTATAATCCAGCAGGTAATAGCATACCGGAAAACCAATAGAAATGGGAATAATGAAAGTGAAAATTCCAAACATAATACTTTTATGCTTGGTCTTTTTAAATTCATTCATATCCAGTTCAAGCCCTGCGATAAACATGATATAGAGTAAGCCAATCGTAGAAAATAAATCAACAGCTGAATTTTTCTCTAACCAATTTAATCCATGAGGTCCAATGATCATCCCCGAAATGATTAATCCTATTATTCCAGGTATTTTGATCGGTCTTAATAGTATTGGAGATAATAAAATAATAAGGAGTACGAGTGAAAATATGAGAACCGGATTAGTGAGCGGGGCCTCGAATGCATGAACTAAGTGATTGAATATTTTATTATCCATAAATGCAAAGTATAAAACAAAATTAATGAACAACATTCCTGATTCATCAGGGTTAAGATAAGGAAAAATTGACAAATTTAAAGCCTTTGGCTGTTGTTGCCCGGCTTATTATTTAAACTGTAGCGTTTTAATGGGAGAGATTCTGGAGATTAACATGGACGGTATAAATAAGGTAAACAGGGCGATAATAATCAATAATAAATTGAGTATTAGCACTGTTATCCATGAAATTTCCATAGGAACATAAGACACATAATAAACCGCGGGATCTAATTTAAAAAATTGGGTACTTTTCTGAAAGGCGTAAAGTAAAATCGCTAATATGTTCCCTAAAATTAGCCCATATCCAATTAAATATAAAGAATTATATAAAAATATGGTTCTAATTTTTGAATTCTGCATACCCAATGCTTTCAATAATCCGATCATGGACGATCGTTCTAAAATACTGATTAATAATGCGGAAATCATATTGATAACGGCTACAATCACCATCAAGATAAAAATGACATTATCATTCATATCCAACATATTAAGCCAGTTAAAAATATCCGGCAATTGTTCGACCACATTCGTCGCATATAAAGCCACCGGAAGTTCTTCATTGACATCCGTAGTGGTTTGGTCCAATTGATTAAAATCTTTCACCCGGACTTCATATCCCCCTACTTCATTGTTCTCTAGATTGTTTAATTTTCTAATTAAGGATAAGGACCCAATCACATACATTTTATCTAGCTCTTCCGAATTCGTGCTAAATATTCCTCGAACGACAAATTTTCTTTTTCGTACCGATTCTTGAATAAAATGCATGATAAAACTATCACCCACTTTTAGTTCTAATCGATTTGCGATGAGGGAAGAAATGAGTAATTGATTTTCCGATTGATCATCTTTAAAATCAATAGTTTCTCCTTCTAGAATGGTTTTTGATAAAAATTCTTGATCATAATCCGCATCGATTCCTTTGAGAAGTACGCCTTCTACCTCTCCATCCACATTCATAATGCCTGCTTTGGTAGCAAAAGGATAGATATTGATGATGTTAGGATGTTGCTCTAACTTTTCAATTTCTTCAGCACTTAAGGAGATTGGGGTGTTCACATACGAGTCATTGCGGTCATTTTTTACGATGATCACATCCCCAAAAAACCCTCGCTGTTTATCCGTAATCTCCTGCTTGAAACCTTGGAGTATAGCCACAGCCATGATGATCGCCAAAATAGCCAATGAAAGAGCCCCAATAGTCACTCGTACTATTAACTTGGAAAACGTTCGTTGTCCTGATAAGGTTATTCGCTTTGCTAGGAAATAAGGAAAATTCAAGCTTAAATTAAATTTGTAACTTCGCAAAGTTATAAAAAAATGTCATCCTGCCATAAGCAATGACGATACAATATGGACAAAATATAAAATAGATATGCGTATTATTTTCATGGGTACACCTGATTTTGCGGTTGCCTCGTTAAAAGCATTGATTGAACAAGGAGAGGAAGTCGTCGCAGTGGTTACAGCTCCTGACAAACCCGCAGGTAGAGGTCAGAAATTGCATGAATCTGCTGTAAAACAATTTGCAAGCAGTCATCAAATTCCTGTTTTACAACCTGAAAAACTGAGAGACCCTGCGTTTATCAAAACCCTTGAATCATTTAATGCCGATTTACAAATCGTTGTTGCTTTCCGAATGCTTCCAGAAATGGTATGGAATATGCCTCCAAAAGGCACCGTCAATGTACATGCATCCTTACTTCCGAACTACCGAGGTGCTGCACCTATCAACCATGCCGTAATCAATGGGGAAACCAAATCGGGGGTATCGACCTTTTTATTACAACATGAGATTGACACAGGAAACATTTTGTTTGCCCAAGAAGTAGCCATAAAAGAAACGGATACTGCAGGCGACTTACATGACAATTTAATGCATGCGGGTGCTGAACTCCTGCTAAAAACAGTGCAGGCCATCAAAGAAAATCAGCTAAACCCAATTCCACAAGACAGCATCAGCTCCTCTGAAACCTGGAAGCATGCGCCCAAAATATTTAAAGAAGATTGCCTTATCCATTGGGATCAAAGCAGCAATGATATTTACAATAAAATTAGAGGGCTAAGTCCATACCCAACAGCCTATACCTTGCTTGACGGAAAAGTATTAAAAATATTTGCTAGTAAAAAAGAGCTTGTAGCCCATCAATATCCGGCAGGAACATTCTTAACAAATGGAAAAAATTTACTAAAAGTAGCTAGCAACGATGGTTTTATTCATTTGACAGACCTACAAATTGAAGGTAAAAAAAGGATGAATGACATCGACTTTTTAAGAGGTTATCGGTTTGAGAGCAATTCTATTGTTCAACAAATCTAAGTATATCTCCAGGTTGACAGTGTAACACCTTACAAATGGCCTCCAACGTATTCAATCGAATCGCTTTCGATTTCTGATTTTTTATAATGGATAAATTAGACAATGTGATCCCAACCTTTTCACTTAAATCATTCAGTGACATCTTCCTTTTGGTCATGATTTCATCTAGATGTATAACTATTGGCATAATAAAAAAAATTAATATTATAGACTTGATGGAAAAACAAATAAGTTTTCAATTTGTTTTTCCATTAATTGAATCTTAGAGGTTTGAAGATTTAGGTATTTGTTAAACTTTGTAAAATATCAATCACATTTACAGTTAGCTAGGGTCTTTTGGAATGATTTTTGTAGTTAGTATCACGTCAACTCAGCATCGCTAACTAACTCATAATGAGTTAATAATTTACAATTAGATTAGAAAAAATTCGATAAAATTCGTTATGTTTGCAAACATTTCAGAATAGAAAGGTTTATATATTTAAATGAGACAGCTCAAAATTACACAATCCATCACTAATCGTGAATCGCAATCGTTAGATAAGTATTTACACGAAATCGGTAAAGTAGATTTAATTTCCGCCGAAGAAGAAGTAATACTTGCTCAACGTATCCGCGAAGGCGATCAAGTGGCATTAGAGAAATTAACAAAAACCAATCTACGTTTCGTTGTTTCCGTAGCAAAACAATATCAAAATCAAGGTCTTACATTAGGTGACTTGATCAACGAGGGCAATTTAGGCTTAATTAAAGCAGCAAAGCGTTTCGATGAAACTAAAGGTTTTAAATTTATCTCTTATGCAGTATGGTGGATTCGTCAATCTATTCTACAAGCAATTGCGGAACAATCCCGTATCGTTCGTTTACCTTTAAATCAAGTAGGTTCATTAAGTAAAATTAGCAAAGCCTTTTCGAAATTAGAGCAAGAATATGAACGTGAACCTTCTCCAGAGGAGTTAGCAGATATTTTGGAAACTACAGTAGATAAAGTATCTGACACTTTAAGTAATTCTGGTCGTCACGTATCTATGGATGCTCCATTCGTTCAAGGAGAAGAAAACACCTTACTTGATGTATTGGAAAATAGCGACCCAGACACGGACAGTTCTTTGATTGATGAATCATTATCTGAAGAAATTAAACGCTCTTTAGCTACTCTTACCGAAAGAGAAAGAGAAATTATAGTTTTATTCTTTGGATTAGGTTCTAATCATCAATTGTCACTAGAAGAAATTGGAGAGAAATTTAGCCTTACTAGAGAACGTGTTCGTCAAATTAAAGACAAAGCATTACAACGCTTAAGACACACCTCTAGAAGCAAAATCTTAAAATCCTATTTAGGATAATAACCATCTTATTTTAAACAACAAGGAATTGCGCAACGAATAATTGCGCTTTTTTTTTGTTCATCATCCTGCATATTTAGGAAATAGTGCTCCGAGTTGACGCCAGCAGGATTGCCCAAAAATCAGCAGGAAGTAAGGACCTGACACAATTACCTTACTCCAAACTTTCCCTCGCATCTCCCCTTCCTAGCTTCCGTATGCGTACAGCTCTTTTCACTATAATAATTATCCAAACAGCTTATGAACATCTATTTAAAATCAAAGTTTGTAGAAATTACTCGTTTAAACAGCTAATTATTTTAAGATTAATAGTAAAAATAAAATATAAGATTATAAGTTGTATTCTATTGAAATTTAACGTTACAACATTGATTTTCAAGTAAGAGGGAAGAACAATTTTTAAAAATATAGAAATTTTAAAAATGAAAATAAATTAATCTTTACTCATTTACCTAAACTTAAAAATTGTCTTTAATAAAAAATAGCCCTTGGAAAATCCAAGGGCTATTTTAAAAAATTTAGAAATTAAATTATTTTTTATGCAATTGTTCGTATAGATCAATTACCTTCTTTTGCAAATCAATAACCTCTACTTCACGAGCTTGAAGGCGTTTTTGCAACTCATTAACTTCATTTTGAATTTGTTTATCTTCTTCTGGATCAGAAGTGGACAATAATTGAACTAGTGATAAACCAAATAATTTTGAAATTTGATTTAACCTAGACAAATTGACATCTGTAATTCCTGTTTCGATCTTGGAAAACGCTGGAATTGAGATGTCTAGCCTTTTAGCCACATCCTCCTGACTCCAACCTTTTTGATGTCTAAGTAATCTGATTTTCTTTCCTAATGCATTCATGGGTAAAATGTAAAATATTTATTTATTAAGTAATTATCAAATTTAAGCAAATAAAGCATAAATCAAAACGAGAATATTAAAAATTTAAAAAAAAACTGAAAGAATCTTAAAAATTTCTCAAAAATTTATCCGCAAAGCTAGACATATTTACTCCATTGTTATTGTTTGAACTCATAAATAGTAAATTGTAACCATTAGACTTAAAATCCTCTAAAAAGACCTCTAAATCAGAAAGTTGTGTAATTACACGGAAAGATGGGTGATTGAACGCTACAGTTAAACTCTCAGTAAAATTTCCTAAGGAAATATTTTTTTCTTTTATAAGAGAAATATTAACGAATACAACAGCAAAATCCGATTCATTCATCGAATTTGCATATTGCTCAATGAACTGATGATCTAAACTATCGTAAGTATTTAACTCAATTACAGTAACTAAGGCTTGGTTAGGAAATTGTTCCTTAACCGCATGAATACTGGAACGTAATTTACTTGGTGTATGTGCAAAATCTTGATATACCACACTGCCATTCTGACTGGCAACAAATTCTAAATAGCGGATTGAACTTTTAAAATCTTGGATTGCCGCATAAAATTCGTCTCGCTTCACGCCTACCCATTCACAAACGGTGAATGCTCCCGCTATATTGGATAGGTTATGTTTTCCAAAGATCTTTAAAGGAATGTTTTCTTGACCTACATGAACATAAGTAACCCCTTTATTTATGGTATATTCAGGAAGCTTGTACCCATGCCTGTTGATTTTATTGTCCATCGTGTGCTCCACCACATCCCTGGTGCGTTTATCATCTTTATTATAGATCAATGTACCCTTGGGTACTATCGTGCGTACAAAGTCTTCAAATTGCTTGTAATAATCCTGTTCTGAAATCAACATTTTAAAATGATCCCACTCGACCCCACTAATTAATGCAATATTTGGTTTATACATTAAAAACTTAGATTGACGATCTACAGAAGAAGCAAAATATTCATCCCCCTCGATGATAATCAATTTATTCTCTGGGTTTAATTGCAATAAATCGTCAAAGCCTTCCAACTGAGCACCAACCAAGTAATCAAATGACTTACCGAGCTTTTTCAACACATGCATCACCATACTCGTAATAGTCGTTTTACCGTAGGTTCCTGCAATAACCACTCTTATTTTATCTACGCTTTGCTCAAAAACGAATTCTGGAAATGAATAGATTTTTACCGCTAATTCTTTCGCACGTAGAAGTTCAGGATTATTGACTTCGGCATGCATACCAAGTATGACCGCATCAATATCTTCATTTAATTTTTCGGGGAACCAACCTAATTCTTTAGGTAGCAAACCCGCAGCAAGTAGATGCGATTTGGAGGGTTCCACAATTTGATCATCAGAACCCGTAACTTGATGCCCCTGCTCTGCCAAATTAATAGCTAAATTATGCATGATGCTACCACCTATAGCTATAAAATGAATACGCATCTAGTTATTTTTTTTAAATTTAGCCGAACACCAAGAGTCCATTACTTTTTTTTCTATAAATTGAAAGCCTAAGCTCTTTAATTTTTCTGTTAAAATATCTAAGTCTTCTCCATCATAAAATCCAGAAAGATATAAAGATCCTTGTGGTTTTAGATCTTGCGCATAGACATCCATTTGATCCAATAAAATATTCCTATTTATATTGGCTAAAATTACATCAAAGGTCATATCGGCAATAGCTTCCTTGGATCCTTCTTTTTCAGTAATATTGAAAGTTTGATTTAACTGCTTATTCTCTGCCACACTATCCACACATATCGGATCATAGTCTACGGCCAACACATGCTTTGCTCCTTTTTTAGCAGCCAAAATCGCAAGGATACCTGTCCCACAGCCCATATCTAAAACCTCCATATCCTGAAAATTGTTTTCCAAAATAAAAGAAAGCATCATAGATGTTGTTTGATGATGGCCTGTCCCAAAGGACATTTTAGGATCTATGACAATCTGATAGGGGTATTGAGGTTTGTTTTCATGAAAAGTAGCCCGAACATAACATTGATTATCCACCAGTATAGGATTGAAATTACTTTCCCATAACTCGTTCCAATTTTTATTTTCCAGTTCTTCCACTTGGTACTGAATAGCATATCCATCCACCTCATGAAGCAATAATGTTTCAAGGGCTTGAATATCCAGATTCGCATCTGGTATATACGCTACAAAGCCTTGGTCCTGATCCTCAAAAGTATCATAACCAAGACCTGCTAATTCAGCGATAAGCAAATCCTTTTGCCATCCCTCCATATTGGATGATGTAAAAGTAACTGCTGAGTATTTCATACTTATCCGTTAAATACGTTGATAATTTGCAAGAAATCACGAGATTTTAGAGATGCTCCACCTATTAAACCTCCATCTATATCAGGTTGTGAAAACAAACTTTCTGCATTCGCTGGGTTTGCACTTCCACCGTATAAAATACTGGTTTGATCAGCTACTGCTTGTCCATATTGTTCTGCCAATGTTTTACGAATAAATGCATGTACTTCTTGTGCTTGCTCCGGACTTGCAGTAAGACCAGTTCCTATAGCCCAAACAGGCTCATACGCTAATACTATGGCAGCAAATGCTTCCGCATCTAAATGAAATAATCCTGCACTCAATTGTGTTTTGATGACATCATAATACGATCCAGACTCGCGCTCATCTTTGGTTTCACCAATACAGAAAATAGGTTTTAATCCATTTGCTAAAGCTGCATCAACTTTCTTTGCTAATAAGCTGTCGGTCTCTCCATAATAAGCACGGCGTTCTGAATGCCCTAATATTACATATTCCGAACCTGTAGATTTCACTTGGCTTGCAGAAATTTCTCCTGTATAAGCTCCAGAAGCTGCCTCATTGATATTTTGTGCTCCTACAGCTACATTCGTAACTCCAGCACTTAACTTAGAAAGACTAGCCAAATGAATAAATGGACTACAGATAATAACCTGTTGATCTCCGCGAACCTCATCCTTCACCATATTTACAATTTCTGAAAACAAGCTTAAACCTTGCTCGTAATCTAAATTCATTTTCCAGTTTCCTGCTACAATGTTTTTACGCATAAAATAATTTGTTTTTAAGTATTGATTACCTCGTCACGAAGACGTTGGGTTTGTTTATATATATATTCAAATATGGCAATATTTTCCGATTTAGCTAAATTAGCAACAAGATTTCTACGTACCAGCATATCCATAAATCGCTCGTATTCGTAAGATTGTTTGACTTCATCCGTCATCCACATAAAATCAGGTACAAATTTAGATATTATTTGCGAAGTCGCCACTTGAGCTCCTACACCAATGACTGTACCTGTGGACACCGCAGAATTGATTCCCAACATCGCTAAATCGCCCATGATCATTCCACATTTAGCCAATTGCGTATCTCGATAATGACCTGAACTATAGGCATACATGCTTACCGTCTTCCAGTTGTTTTTTAAGTTTGAATTCGAACTACCTGCCCCAATGTTACAATAGGCCCCTAAAACTGCACAGCCCAAATAGCCTTCATGGCCTTTGGCAGAATAGCCCCATATCACTGTATTATTAAGTTCTCCACTCACGGTTGAATGAGGACCTATACTGACATTGGGATAAATCTTACTGCCCATTTTTACGCGAGCATGATCTCCGATAGCGACATAGCCACGAATGAAACTACCCTCTTCAACAATAGTATTCTTGCCAATATAAATTGGACCTTCTAAACTGTTTAAAAAGGAACCTTCTACTTTCGCGCCTTCTTCCACAAAAATCCAAGAACCCAATAATTGATTGCTAGTACTGATTTCCTGAGACCTACGACCCGCAGTTAGTAATTCAAAATCAAACAACAGCTGTTCTTTATTTTTTACAAAAATATCCTCCGGATGTTCTATCGATGAAATGCTTTGCTGAACAAATTTTTGTTTTCGCTCGGTAAAAAAATGATCTAAATCAATCGGTATACCCTCGGAACGAAAAGCAACCCATCCTGCAACATCCATTAATACCTCATCCGATTGAAGCAATACGAGTTCATCCAAGAGTTCCCGAGATGGCAACACATTGGCCTTGATGATTAAAAGATCTTTAGGTAATGTGGATTGATCCTGTTCAAATGATTGCAAATAAGGCACAGTAGCATAGGTAACTGGGCAACCCAATAATAATTCCCATTTCTTATCCAAAGTGCAAATCCCCACCCTCAAATTTCCTACCGGCCGAGTAGCGGACAATGGCAGCAACTGATTGCGCCATGCGGCATGATCAAATAAAACAACCGTCTTGAACATAATTAAAATTACATAAAAAATCCCGATAACATGATTATCGGGATTCCAATTCTTCCTTTGCAGGAATTATATTTCTTATTTGTTGTAACGGCTACGGAATTTATCAATACGTCCTGCTGTATCAACTAACTTCATTTTACCTGTATAAAATGGGTGTGAAGTATGAGAGATCTCTAATTTCACTAATGGATATTCATTGCCATCTTCCCAAGTAATGGTTTCTTTTGTATCAACACAAGATTTAGTAATAAAAGAATAGTCATTAGACATATCTTTAAATACAACTAATCTGTAGTTTGAAGGATGCAAATCTTTTTTCATTTTATCTTATGATTACTATATATTCAACATTTGAGGTGCAAAGATAACTTATTTTCCTTTTAAAAGCAAAAAAGTTCTAACATAAATTATCTATCTATTTAGATTCAATCACTTCATCGGCGTAGACTTTTCAAAGGTCTTAAATAATATGCTTAAATCCAAACTTCTTTACGCAGTTCAACTGCTTTTTTATAGACATTTATAGAGATAATAGTTCTAATTTCATACTTTTGCAAATCATTACATATCCGAAAAAAAAATATGAGTATTGGATTATCAGAACAAGAACAACAACGTAGACTAAACCTTCAAGCTTTGGTAGATTTAGGAATAAACCCTTTCCCTGCCGAAGAGTACGAAATAAATGCAACTGCTGAAGATATTCAACAGCATTACGAAAGAGATAAACTAAATTATAAAAATATAAGTTTTGCTGGACGTATTATGAATCGTCGCGTCATGGGTAGTGCTTCTTTCATAGAGTTACAGGACTCGACCGGAAGAATTCAAGCCTACGTAAAGCGTGATGATATTTGTCCTGAAGAAGATAAAACATTATATAACACCGTCTTTAAAAAACTTCTAGACATCGGTGATATTATTGGTATTACAGGTTATGTGTTTACTACGCAAACTGGGGAAATAAGTATCCATGTTCAAAGCTTAAAAGTATTAACTAAATCCTTAAGACCCTTACCGATTGTCAAAGAAGCGGATGGCAAAACGTTTGATGCATTTACCGATCCAGAACAACGTTTCCGTATGCGCTATGTCGATTTAATCGTTAATGCGCAAAACAAAGATATCTTTGTAAAACGCAGTAAACTCTATTCTTCCATGCGTGAATTCTTTAACAACGCAGGTTATATGGAAGTGGAGACTCCGATCTTACAATCTATCCCTGGAGGAGCAACTGCTAGGCCATTTATTACTCATCATAATACCTTGGACATGCCTCTTTATTTGCGTATTGCCAATGAATTATATTTAAAAAGATTAATCGTAGGTGGATTTGATGGGGTATATGAGTTCTCTAAAAACTTTCGAAATGAAGGTATGGACCGTACGCATAATCCAGAATTTACGGCGATGGAAATCTATGTCGCTTATAAAGATTACCATTGGATGATGGACTTTACAGAGCGCCTATTGGAACATTGTGCCATTGCGGTAAACGGAACAAGCGAATCTACATTTAATGAACATAAAATTGATTTTAAGGCACCTTACCCACGGGTAAGTATGACCGAGGCTATCAAACAATTTACCGGCTTTGACATTACCGGAAAATCGGAGGATGAAATCAGAGCAGCAGCCAAAGACATGGGGATTGCAGTAAATGATACCATGGGTAAAGGCAAATTAATTGATGAGATCTTTGGTGAAAAATGTGAAGGTAATTTTATCCAACCTACGTTTATTACCGATTATCCGATCGAAATGTCTCCATTAACTAAAAAGCATAGAGAACATCCAGAATTGACCGAACGCTTTGAATTGATGGTTTGCGGTAAGGAAATAGCCAATGCCTATTCCGAGTTAAATGACCCTATTGATCAACGCGAACGATTTGAAGATCAGCTTCGTTTATCGGAAAAAGGAGATGATGAAGCAATGTTCATAGATCAAGATTTTCTTCGTGCATTGGAATATGGTATGCCTCCTACTTCTGGATTAGGGATTGGTATGGACCGATTAATTATGTTCTTAACCAACAACCCGTCGATTCAAGAAGTATTATTCTTCCCGCAAATGCGTCCTGAAAAAGTGGCAAAAGCAACATCCCTTGCAGACTACCTTGCGTTAGGTATTCCAGAAGAATGGGTTCCTGTTTTACAAAAAATGGGCTTTTTAACCATCGAATCTTTAAAAGAAGCAAATCCGAATAAAGTATTCAATGATTTAGGAGGAATGCGCAAAAAAATGAAACTAGCTATCAGTATGCCTAGTAAAGAGGATGTATTGAATTGGTTCAACTAATTTGAACCTATAACAGCATTAAACCAGTATATGTATTCCTATACTGGTTTTTTTTATGCTTTAAAGTTTAATGAGTAGCGCTAATTATTCATCGCTATGTCTATATCATCTTATTTACCCATTTTCATCATATTTCTTTCCACTACGCTTTTCTTTTCATTCGCTTGCCAAATACTTCAACGGATCTTAGTCGGATCTCCTTCGGATATGACTCGGTCCAGCTATGAAAAAAACCGAAGGAGATGCCTTGCTGTACCGATGCTTATGCATGGGAACTGCAGGTCATTCACGAAATTATTGGAATAAACAGCGATTAACGCTTTTTTTCATAGCCTATCTGAATCTTAGCAAACAATTAAAACTTAAATTCGTTCTATACTGGACAAAACTTAGCTTATCAGCATGAGGAATACAATCTATTTTATACTAAGTGGAATACTTTTATGTTCTGCCTGTGCAAGCCAAAAGCAGCAAACTAAAAAATTAAAATGGGAAGGCAATTGGGAATGGGTGTCAAGTTTTGGAGGAATTGCTGGCCATAAAAGAACCCCAGCATCTACAGAAACGCAGCTACTACTCCGTATAGAAAAGGATAGCATCTTTCAATATGAAAATGGAACCTTAACAAGTACTTGGCCGAGCAAACTACATTACGGTAAATTAATGCTTCAAGAGGAACCCTCTTGGTATTTTCTAAAGAATGATATCAAAGTAGCCGTGCAGATACAAGATTCTATGCTGATATTAAACGAAGACTGCTCCGATTGCTACGAGCATCGCTATGTGAAACAGCAGAATTAATATAAAACTAAGCAAATAACGACTTACATCACCAGGTATCTATTTTTCATTCGTATATTTGCAACAATGAACATTGCCGATAAAATATTCGATATCCAAACGGAGGATGAATTTAATCAATGTAGTTTAGCCGTCTTTAGGTATCAAGCCGAAAACAGCCCAATTTATCGACAATTTCTAGAGATTCTTCAAGTTAAGCCACAAACCATACATCACTATAAAGCGATTCCATTTTTGCCAATTCAGTTTTTCAAAAGCCAGGCTATTATTACTGAAAACAAACCTGTGGAACTCACTTTTACGAGTTCTGGTACCACTGGAATGATTAGTTCAAGGCATTTAGTGGCCGACAAGGAATGGTATATCCGAAGCTTTCGCAAAACATTTGCACAATTTTACGGCGAGGTTAAAGATATAGCCATACTCGCCTTGCTTCCATCCTACCTGGAACGTGAAGGTTCATCCTTAATTTTTATGGTGGATGACTTAATGCAGCGATCGGAGCAAAAGGAGAGTAATTATTTTTTATACAATCATGAGGAGCTCTTTAATACACTGCTCCGCTTAAAAGAAAAAAAAGTGAAAACCATTTTATTTGGTGTCACTTATGCCCTTCTTGATTTTATAGAACAGTATCAACTACATTTTCCAGACTTAATCGTCATGGAAACTGGAGGAATGAAAGGTAAACGTAAAGAAATGGTTCGGGAAGAATTGCATGCGATCCTTTCACAAGGCTTTGGTCTGTCTAAAATTCACTCCGAATATGGAATGACGGAATTACTTTCTCAAGGCTATTCGTCGGGCGATGGTTTATTTAAATTACCCCCATGGATGAAAATTTTAATTCGGGAAGTGAATGATCCATTTACCTTAGTCGATCAATCAAAAACAGGAGCTATCAATGTCATAGATTTAGCCAATTATCACTCCTGTTCTTTTATAGCAAGCCAAGATTTAGGCAGATGTCATGAGGATGAATCCTTTGAAATATTAGGAAGATTCGACCATGCAGATATACGTGGCTGTAATTTATTAGTCCAATAACTTATTGTAAGCTCGGATCATTAAAAGTATTTCCAGCATTTACATCACCAGTTTCATAACCCTTCTTAAACCAGTATGCGCGTTGTTCTGAGGTGCCATGCGTAAATGACTCCGGATTAGATTGTCCTGTTGCTTGTTCTTGAATATGATCGTCGCCTACAGCTGCTGCTGCACGCATGCCTTCGAGAATGTCTTCATAAGTCAATGCAACATCACTACGCTTGCTAGCATGATGCGCCCATACGCCGGCATAAAAATCGGCCTGTAACTCCGTCATTACGGATATTTTATTGTATTCCCGTTCACTCATTTTCGCACGCATAGCATTCGTCTGCGCTAAAACACCAAAAACATGTTGTATATGATGGCCAATTTCATGCGCGATCACATAAGCTAATGCGAACTCCCCTTTTGCACCAAATTTTTGAGACAATTCTCGATTAAAACTTAAATCTAAATATATTTTTTGATCCCCCGGACAATAGAATGGTCCAAAGTGCTTTTGCCCAAAACCACAGCCTCCTGTTTCTGTGCCTTCCCGATAAATTGCAATTTTGGATTTAGGATAGGTTTTTCCATTTTCTTGAAATATACTGCCCCAAACATCTTCGGTACTTGCTAATACCACATCAGCAAATTCGATAAGACGGTCTTCTTCAGGCGTAGATTCTACAGGACCCTCCGTTTGACTTACCCCTGCTCCAGAACCCTGTTGCATCTGATTTAGTAATTCCGAAGGATCACCGCCCATTAAAAAACCTATTACCAATACAATTACACCACCAATTCCTCCTAATGTGAGTTTTTGTCCTCCAGACATTCCTCGACGATCTTCAATATTGCCGCTACGGCGGCCGCCTTGCCATTTCATAAGTATATCTTTTCTTTTTAAGTTAACCTGTTGTGTACTATACACAAAATCTCTGCCATAAGTGTATTGCTGTAGAAGAAACTGCGATTCCCTACCCTCATTTAAAATTCTTATCTTTGGACCATTATTATATCATTATATTCTATGTTATTAGACGACTTAAAAATTAGAAGTAACCAAGCTTGTGAGTTATGTTTATCAACAAACAATTTGGACATTTATGAAGTTCCTCCAACCAGCAATCCTAATGTAGATAACAGCATACTCGTCTGTTCTGTTTGCAAAAATCAACTAGAAAAATCAGAACAAATCAATCCCGATCATTGGAAAGTATTAGCCGATACCATGTGGTCATCGTATCCGGCGGTACAGGTAGTTGCTTGGCGCATGCTTAGTAGACTTCGGAATGAAAGTTGGGCAGCCAATAACTTGGACATTTTGTATTTGGATGATGAAACCCTAGCCTGGGCAAAGAAAACCGGCGATCACGAAGCGGATGCTACAGTAGAATTTCATCAAGATAGTAATGCAACCCGTTTATATGATGGAGACACCGTGGTGCTAATAAAAACATTGGATGTTAAAGGTTCAAGCATATCTGCTAAATTAGGTACTGTCGTTAAAAATATTCGTTTAGTTGCTGATAATACTGATCAAATTGAAGGAAAAGTAGAAGGACAGACCATCGTTATATTAACTAAATATTTAAGAAAGGGTTCTTAAATTGCATTGGAACATTAAAATCACAAGGATGAAAAAATTGTTTTGTAGTCTATGTTTCTCCTGTTTAGCTATCTTATCTTTTGCTCAGCAAAAGATATCCGCTGATGAACTGGATAAATTAGTCCAAAAAGGGCAGATTCAATTATTGGATGTTAGAACGCCAAAAGAATATAATGAAGGCCATATAGAACGGGCTACAAATACGGATTGGAAAGATCAGTCTGAATTTAAAGCATCGCTAAAGAATTTAAACAAGGCTAAACCTGTATATGTCTATTGCCTTGCTGGCGGCCGAAGTAAGCAAGCTGCAGATTACCTTGTACAACAAGGTTTTGAGGTCTATGAATATGTAGGAGGCATGATGGAATGGAAAAATACCGACCATAAAGTCATAAAAAATGTATCGACTGAAAACGTAGAAAGCCTATCCTTAGAACAATTTGATCATCTAATACAGTCAAAAACACCCGTATTGGTTGTTTATTCGGCCGTTTGGTGTGTTCCATGTCAAGAAATGAAACCGAGCATCGATAACGTAGAGAAAAAATTAGGAAATAAACTGAAAGTGGTTCGTATTGACGCAGATAAAAATGCAGGTTTATTAAAATTAAAAAAAATTAAAGGCATTCCTAAACTTGCTTTGTATAAAAATGGTCGTGAATCTTGGACTAAAACAGGCGTAGTATCGGAATCCACTTTATTAAGTCAGATTGCTAAACTTATCCCCATTAATTAACTTATAATCTTCATCCATTGAATCAAGTCGCATTAATTACAGGATCCATATTTGGCATATTAGCCATTGTATTAGGAGCATTTGGAGCCCATGCCTTCAAAAAAATATTAACTGAAGAGCGTTTATCATCATTTGAAGTCGCAGTTCGCTACCAAATGTATGCTGCTTTATACCTACTTCTTATCGGATTTAATTTCAATTTTGTGCAATCGTATCAAAATTGGATTGTCAATGGGATGATATGGGGAACGATCTTATTTTCTGGAAGTATTTACTTATTGAGTTTTCAAGATGTTTGGAAAATTAAGCTTAGTGTTTTAGGACCAATTACGCCTCTTGGTGGTTTCTTTATGATTATTTCCTGGGTGGTGTTATTGGTATCTTACCTATAATCGAAGGATATAAATCATTAGAATTTCGGATTAAATTGCGTTGATCGCTATGGATAAGAGCTAAATATATAAAGCCTTACATTATTTATGTAAGGCTTTATATATTTAGATACAATTCATTTATTTACAACTCTTTATACCATTCTAAATATAAAGATATAGCTTTCAATTTTTCTGCTGTAAGATGAAAATCAAGGTTCTTTGTTAAATAATACTGATAATCAAAATTCGGAATAGCAGGTAATTCACCCAGCACCGCCTCGGGATTAGCCACCCCATCAGCTAAGGCTTGATTAAATTTCTGTGTAAAAGAAAGGGGCAATTCTTTATTGGAAACCCACACAGCAAATGCAAAGGGTAAACCAGTCAGTTGCTTCCAATAATGACCTAAATCATAAGCGTAGGGAACTTCGTCTTTCTTCCCAAAAGTACGGTCACCAATCAATACATAAGCGTCTGCATCACCTTCATGGAGTACCTGAACATCCACTTTCCAAAGCTTTTTCAACAAGATCTGAGCAAGTCCATTGGATGTTTTAGATTGCTTATCTAAGCGAAGGGATTTAATTTCTTGAATTGGTTTATCGGAAAAAATAAAAACTGAATCCACGTAATCGTTTGTCCCAATGCAATAATCTGCAACAAAATGATATTCATTCATATTTGCTAAGGCTGCAATGGGAATAATTCCTAAATCTGCCTCATCCTCCATTACTTTTCGCGCACATTCACTCGGATAGTCCAAGGACAATTCGATTTCATGCATAATTTCTGAATGATGTATTCCGCTTAAAAATGGTAAGGTATTGGTATAGGAAACTGCAGAAACTCTATATTTATTCATTCACTAAACGATCTAAATGCTTCGTGTTGTAATAATCAACGATAGAAAATTGATCATGCTCGTATTCCAATTTATACAAGGCGGTATTGGTATGTGGGAACTCATCCATTTTACATACCGGAACACCTGTCAAATGGCATAGCATAATACGTAATGCACGACCATGCATACAAACTAAAACTTCTTGTTCTTGCTTTTGTTCCAACATGGTTTGTATGGCTACTTGCTGACGCAATACAAGTGCATTAGGAGATTCGCCTTCAAGAATGGCTAAATCCAGCTCATTATTTCTCCAGGAGTTAACCACCTGCTCAAATCCGGCTAAAATCTCTTGGTTTTGTTCTTTCCCTTCATAAATACCCCAGCTAATTTCATCTAAGCCTGACAGTTCAATCATAGGAATACCATCATTGACAAAATGCTGTACCGTTTGATGGGTTCTTAACAACGTAGAGGTATAGATTTTATCAAATGGGATATGTTTGTAAGCTTCATAAAAAGCTTGGGCCTGTTGCAGTCCGTTCTGATTCAATGGACTATTGACTCCCCTTCCTTGAACAATTCCTTTCAAGTTGAGGTCAGTTTGCCCATGACGTATAAAATAAAATGTTTTTTTCAATGATATGTACTCCTTAATTTACAACGGGTAGTGAATAATACTGTTTTTTAGGATTTTCATCTTCAAAAACCACTTCCTTGTAGTCCGTTACCACATGATAAAGCGTATCACGTTCTATCGGATGTCTACCAACATGCTTAATCAGCTCCACTAACTCCCTTGTACTCATCGCAGGATTTTGCTCTTCTGCACCTGCCATACTGTATATTTTGGTGGTGTCATCCAATGTCCCGTCGATATCATCGACACCAAAACTTAAAGCCATTTGAGCGGTATTCCTAGAAATCATTGCCCAATAAGCTTTTATGTGTGGAAAATTATCTAAAAATATACGAGAAATAGCGTAGTTTCTTAAATCCTCTACTACAGAAACTTCAGCAACATAATGCATTTGGTTGTCCTTGTTTCTAAATTTTAATGGAATAAAGGTTTGAAAACCGCCTGTTTTATCTTGCAAATCACGTAATCGCTGCATATGATCTACGCGATGCCAATATGCTTCAATATGTCCGTATAACATGGTCGCATTGGTATTCATCCCTAATTTATGGGCTTGCTCATGAATATCCAACCATTGCTCGGCGGTACATTTATCGTGTGCAATTTTTTCCCTAACTTCTGGATGAAATATCTCTGCACCCCCACCAGGCATGGAATCTAACCCACACGATTGTAAATATTTCATACCATCATAATGACTAATTTTAGCCTTTTTAAAGATGTAATAATATTCTACTGGGGTTAATCCTTTGATATGTAGATCTGGACGATGCGTTTTACAACGTTTAAAGAACGTTGCATAAAATTCTAAATTTTGTTTTGGAACTACGCCTCCAGTAATATGGACTTCCGTGACAGGCTCTTGATCGTATTTTTTAACAATATCCATCATGCCATCAACATCCATTTCCCAACCTTCCGCTCGTTCTTTTATTAACCTGGAATAGGAACAAAATTTACAGTCATAAACGCATACATTGGTTGGTTCAATATGGAAATTTCGATTGAAATAAGTCACATCTCCATGACGTTTTTCTCGAATAAAATTAGCAAGAACTCCTAAATACCCCAATTCGGCATGTTCATATAAATAAACTGCATCATCGAAAGTAATTCGTTCTTCAGCTAGGACTTTATCTGCAATTTGCTTAAGCTCTTGCGTTAAGCGCTCGTAGTTTAATAAAAATCTTAAATTTTCTGTTGATTTCATGTCTCACTCCTTACCTACAAAATTACAAAATGATACGCTAAAAAGACCGTATATACCTGAATTATCCCTCTGAAAATTGTTGCATATCAATTAACCGCTTATACAAGCCATTGTGCGCAATTAATTCTAAATGAGTTCCAGTTTCCACAATTTTACCCGCCTCTAATACCACAATCTTGTCGGCATTTTGAATGGTACTTAAACGATGTGCAATCACAACGGTCGTACGATTGTCCATCAGCTTATACAAGGAATCTTGAACTAATCTTTCAGACTCTGTATCTAATGCGGAGGTTGCCTCATCCAATAACATAATAGGTGGATTCTTTAATACAGCACGCGCGATACATATACGTTGACGCTGTCCTCCTGAAAGTTTTGATCCCCGATCACCAATATTGGTTTGGTAACCGTTTTCACTGTTCATGATAAATTCGTGTGCATTGGCTATTTTTGCAGCATTTATTACTTCCTCTTCCGTAGCTTCTTCGTTTGCAAAAGCAATATTATTAAATATCGTATCGTTGAATAATATGGACTCTTGATTAACTACTCCGATTAATTGCCTTAATGAATCTTGTTTTAAATCGCGAACATCCACTTGATCGATAGTAATTTTTCCGGAACTGGCATCCATAAATCGAGGGATTAGATCGATCAAGGTAGACTTACCACCTCCAGAAGGCCCGACTAAAGCAACGGTTTGTCCCTTTTGAATATCCAACTGCACATGTTTTAAAACTGGCTGATCTTCATAGGAAAAGTTCACATCCTGAAATGAAATTTGATGTTGGAAGCTTTCAATCGCTTTAGCATCTGGCTTATCTGCGACCATATTTTTTTCATCAATCAATTGCAATACCCGTTCCCCTGCCGCAATACCACTATGTACACTGCTAAACGCATCTGTTAATGCTTTTGCAGGTCTCATAATTTGAGAAAAGATACCGATATATGCAATAAACTCTGAAGCCATTAAATCTCCTTTGCCGTCTAGGACTAAATGTCCTCCATACAATAAAATAATGGCAACCATAATGACACCCAGCAATTCAGAAACTGGAGATCCCATTTGCTGTCTTCGCACCATCCTCCTATTGATCGTAGCGTATTGATCATTTTCTTTATTGAATTTGCTTTTGATAAAATCAATTGCATTAAAAGATTTAATGATTTTAATGCCTGATAGTGCTTCTTCTAAGTAACTAATCATATTGGCATAACTGCGCTGCCCTTCCTGAGCTTGTTGTTTAAGCGTCTTCACAATCTTCGCAATAAGAAAACCAGATACTGGAATAACTAATAAAGAAAATAAAGTCAACTTAGTGGATATCATAAAGAGCATCACTAAATACGCTAATAATTGCAAAGGTTCTTTAAACACAACTTGTAAGGTACTGGTAACAGAAAACTGCACAACCTGAACATCCGAAGCAATTTTTGAAATAATATCGCCTTTTCTTTGGCTCGAAAAGAAGCCTAAATGTAAGTTCATGACATTACTAAAAACAGATTTACGAAGATTTAATAGCGTATGTATTCTTAAATTCTCCATTATTCGTTGCGATAAATACCGAAATAAATTGCTTATAAATACCGATACGACAATCACTATACATGTAAATTTTAACGCATCATACGCTCCAAAACGCATATTCAGCTCATAAGAAATGTAACTGAAATACTTCATCACATTTAAAGAATCTGGTTTAGCGACCGGTTCAATGACCGTATTTTGGGAATCAAACAAGGTTTGCAATAATGGCGCTAAGAGGGCTAAATTCAGCGTACTGAAAATAACCATAATTAACGTACAAATAATATAAGGGATAGCGTATTTTTCAATAGGCTTGGCAAAGGTAAGAAGTCTAAAATATGTTCTCATTTAAAAAACTAAGTTACAAAGGTAAGAAAAATTGTGCCTATCTTGATTTTTGAAAATTCCTACAGCTAAAATGTTGCACTACGACAACAAATTGCTAAGTAATCGAATCTCGAAGCCTCGAACAGCTTCTGATTCTAAACGAAGTATATGGAGAAGGAAAAATTTTGCATGTACCTTCTGCTTTGAAGCACATTTATTTCGCACAAATTGCATGGCCCTCAACTGCCTTCCATCAAGCGAAACATATATCTTTTGCCTGAAATAAGGCCTGATGCAAACCATCCTCATCGTCCTAAATTGACATTCCGAACAGCTCTTTATAGGTATCGCTGTACGTGGATGAAAGGTGTTTAAGCATAGATCGAAGTCGATGCATGGATTGAAGCTCCTAAAAATCAAAAGGATTTGACAATTTTATAGAATAAATAGGCATTAATTGCTATTGTATTTAATAAAACGACTTAGATTTTATAATTTTATTGACAAAATAAGCAATAATGGAAATTGAAGTTGCAAAACGACTACAACAAACTGAAGAGTATTACTTTTCAAAAAAACTAAGGGAAATAGACGAGATGAATAAATCAGGTGCTCAAGTAATTAATTTGGGTATTGGCAGTCCTGATTTACCTCCACATCCCGAAGTGATAAAAACACTGCAAGAACAAGCCGCTTTACCGAATACCCATGGTTATCAAAATTATAAAGGTGTACCTCAACTGAGAACGGCTATGGCGGATTGGTACCAACGGTATTATCAAGTTAGTTTAGATCCGAATACTCAAATTTTACCATTAATTGGCTCTAAAGAAGGTATCGTTCATATTTGCATGACTTATTTGCAAGAGGGTGATCGTTGTTTAATTCCAAATCCAGGATATCCAGCCTATGCGAGCGCTGTTCGCATTACGGGAGCCACACTATTGCCTTATGAATTAAAAGAAGAAAACAATTGGCTGCCAGACTTAGAAGAACTTGAAAAACAAGATCTATCGACCGTGAAAATGATGTGGATCAATTACCCTCATATGCCAACAGGTACCTTAGCTTCTACTTCATTTTTTGAGGAAATTATTGCATTTGCTAAAAAGCATCAGATTTTGCTATGCCATGATAATCCATATAGTTTTATCCTAAACGATCATCCTGAAAGTATTTTATCGGTTCCAGGAGCATTGGACGTAGCCATAGAACTGAATTCTTTGAGTAAATCATCTAATATGGCCGGTTGGCGAATCGGAATGCTATTGGCTAATGAAAAACGTATCGCGGAAATCTTACGTTTCAAAAGCAATATGGATTCTGGCACCTTCTTACCTTTACAGTTAGCGGCCGCAAAAGCATTAAGTTTGGATGCTTCCTGGTACAAAGAACTGAATGCTGAATATGCGAAGCGCAGAACAAAGGTCTTTGAAATCATGGACATCTTAAATTGTACTTACAATACCAAGCAAGTCGGTTTGTTTGTATGGGCGAGAATACCGAACAGCTATGCTAATGCCTATGCGCTTAGTGATGAAATATTGTATAATACACAGGTATTTATTACCCCTGGTGGAATTTTTGGTTCTGCAGGAGATCAATATATTCGCATCAGTTTATGCGCAAATCAAACGACCCTGGACCGAGCTATTGAAAAAATAAAAGCGGTCAAGCAGGTTTCTACACATTAATTGAAAAACATAACATGAATATAGCAATTGTCGGAATAGGTCTGATTGGAGGATCCATAGGCATTCGACTTAAGGAAACACATTTTTGCGAGAAAATTATTGCCGTTGAGAAAAGTGAAACGAATCAACGAAAAGCAATCGCCTTGGGCTTAGCCGATGAAATACAATCATTGGAAAATGCGATAGCAAATGCTAAGGTGATTATATTAACGATTCCAGTAGACGCTATCTTAGCCCTGCTACCTGGTATTTTGGATCAGGTTACTGATCAAGTGATCATCGATATGGGATCTACGAAATCGAATATCTTAAACTTAATAAAAGATCACCCAAAACGGGGCCGATATGTAGCGGCACATCCCATGGCAGGAACAGAATATTCTGGTCCGGAAGCCGCAATTCCAAATTTGTTTAAAGATAAAATGATGGTTTATGTGGAAGCCTTCAAGTCAGATGAAGATGCTTTTGAACTTGCCGACGCGATTACGGAGCAACTTGAAATGAAAACTTCGTTTATGACTGCCGAAGAGCACGATACGCATACCGCATATGTGTCGCATATTTCTCACCTTACTTCTTTTGCATTAGCACTTACTGTCCTAGAAAAAGAAAAATCGCAGGGTAGGATATTTGAACTTGCAGGTTCTGGTTTTCAGTCTACCGTACGACTAGCAAAATCTTCTCCTGATATGTGGACTCCTATTTTTAAACAGAATAAAACCAATGTCTTGGAGGTATTGGAAGAGCATATCAAGCAATTGCAGTTTGTTCATGACAAAATTAAAGGGGATGAATTTGATGCTGTGCACAAATGGATAAAGAAATCAAATAAAATTAAACGAATTATTAAATAAAGGATATGCTAGAACGAAAGGAGCTAAAAAATGATCTTATCCACTTAATTCCATTAGAAAAATCTGATTTTGAGTGGGTATATGCTGCAGCATCTGATCCTGAAATTTGGGAACAACATCCTGATCGAAATCGCTATACCCCGGTTGGTTTTACTCAGTATTTTCAAAAGTTATTGGCCTGCGATATCCCCTACTTAATTCTTGATCTGAAAACCGAACAAGTCATTGGGGCAACTTCATATTACCAATGCAATGAGGCTCAAAAATCTGTGGCTATCGGATTTACTTTTTTAAAGAAAGCGTATTGGGGTGGAACCTACAACAGCTCCCTCAAAAAATTGATGATCGAATATGCTTTTGAAAGTTTAGATAGCATTTATTTCCATGTTCGCGATCAAAATCTAAGATCTCAAAAGGCGATTGAAAAATTAGGCGCAGTCTTTAACAAAACTTACCTTGCGGAAGATAATAGTTCTGAACAAATAGAATATATTTTGAAAAAAGAGCTTTATCGCTAAATTGGTTTAACCATTTGTACGTTCAATCAAAATCATAAGCATTAAACTTAAGACAAATCGCTCTTCATTGACTTCTTGGTTGGTCAGTTTATGAACGGAGAATTTACGACCAAAAAAAGATGGTTCTTTGACTATTTCAAACAACTCCTCTCCTTCATTAGTCCGCAACACATAGGATGGATTGAAAAGATATCCTGATAGTATCCCAATTAATGGAATTTCACCAAATAATCCATCCCAGAATTTTGTCCATGGATTCTTTTCTTTTATGGTGCTATCTTGCTGATCAAATTCGTCCATTAAATTAAAGGTAGATTTCCATAAGGATTTGATGGTTTTCCTTCGCAGTTTTCCGATAACTTTTCCTGAATGGTCTTGAATGGTAAAGGTTTGTTGAAAATCTATTAATTTATTGGAAATGATTTCATATAGTAATTCCGTCTTCGTTTCATCAAGATATACTTGAATATGGTCTCTCCATGAAAAAATCTTTTCCCGAACATAATACAAATCATTCCCTTGGGAATCCTTGGCACGAAAATCATTAGCAAACGAACTGATTCGAAATTGAAAATGTAATGGATAAATTAAATCTTTCATTAATGGAATAAAATTAATTGACAAGTAAATTACTAAAAAATTAAGAGATGACTATAAAGATTTTTAATGAAATAATAAAGTGATCATATATTTTAAGGTGCTCTTAATCGATTACACATAAGCTTAATATAGAATAATTATAGGATTCATAATTAATAGCTATTTTAGAAGACTATTTTAAATTCATTATACAGTACATCATTTGTTCATGAAACCTTATCTGTTTTATAGTATCTTAAGTTCTTTACTGCTGTGGTTCAACAATGCACAAGCGCAGGAATTTCCTTCACATTACTTAGCTAATGCGCATTCACATAATGACTATTCGCGTCCAAATGCTTTCATTCAAGCGTACAGCTTAGGTTTCGGATCTATCGAAGTGGATCTCTTTCTCAAGGATGATGAATTATACGTGGCTCATGATTGGAAGGATATCAAACCGGATAGAACCTTCGATGCCTTATATTTAAAACCTCTATTAAACGCTTTTAAGAATAGTAAGGATGGTTTTCTTTATCCTAATCAGGGTCAACTGCAATTATTAATTGATCCTAAAACAGATGGTGCTCCTATTTTGCGAAAACTGGAAGAATTATTAAAACCCTATAGGCAGTTTTTCGACAGTAAAAATAATCCGAAAGCCGTTAAATTAGTGATTTCAGGTAATAGACCTGCTGCTAAAGATTTTAAATTGTATGATGAGATATTCTATTTTGATGGTAATTTAAATGAAATTTATAATCAAAGTGAACTGGCTAGAATTGGTCTTATCAGTGCTCCTCTGCGTGCTATTACCACTTGGAATGGGCTAGGCCGCTTGACTCAAGAGGATCTGTTAAGGTTAACAACAAAAGTAGATTCAGTACATCAATTAGGCAAAAAAATAAGGTTTTGGGCGGCCCCAGATACGAAAACTACTTGGATGGAATGGTTAAAACTGCGTATAGATTACATCAATACGGATAAAACCTTTGAATTAGCTGAATTTTTAAGGTCTCTCCCAAAGACTTCCTACGTAGAACAGAAAACACATGCAGTCTATGCCCTTCAAAATAAATTCCCAATTGGTAAAAAACCTAAAAATATTATTCTTTTAATTAGCGATGGTGCAGGACTTTCTCAATTATGGGCTGCAAAATATGCTAATAAAGGGGCCTTAAATGTACTTAATATGCCTTATGCAGGGTATCTATTTACGCAATCGGCAGACAATTATCATACTGATTCTGCTGCAGGTGGAAGTGCTATTGCGACTGGTCATAAAACTAAAAATAGGTACATCGGGGTGGATTCTTTAGGAAATAGCGTGTTAAATATCCCTGAAGTACTTTTTAATAAGGGTTACAAAACTGGAATAGTCAGTAATGATGAGATCATTGGAGCCACGCCTTCTGCCTTCTATGCGCATGTGAAAGAACGGGATGATATCGCTAAAATCACGTCAGATTTAATGGAGTCTAATTTAAACTTAATGATCGCTGCTCCTCATTCGCTATTCATTGAAAATGACAGTGCCATTCTTAAACAAATGAGCAACAAGGGAACTTATATTGAAAATGATCTCAACAACCTCTCTTCCTTGAAAAAAGAAAAAGTACGCTTATTTATGGAAGATGAAGTGGATCATAAATGGAATAAATTAAGCGATAATCAATCGGATTTAATTACCTCCTCAAGAATGATTGAAACCAGCTTTATTCCTGCGATTACATTCCTTAACAATATTAGTGTAAAGTCTAAAGGTTTTTTCTTAATGATCGAAGGTGCTAAAATAGATGGTGGCGGACATAGCAATGCCCTAGATTTTACGGTTCAAGAATATTTAAGCTTTGATAGAACTGTAGGATTGGCCTTGAAATTTGCGGATGAAAATAAAGAGACTTTGGTGATTGTTACTTCGGATCATGAAACTGGTGGCCTTACGCTATTGGATGCTAATGCTCAACATGGAAAGTTGTTTGGTAATTTTGCTACTACAGACCATACTGGAATCCCTGTACCTTTAGCAGCTTATGGACCCGGCGCTGAGTACTTTCAAGGATTTATTGACAACACCCAGCTATCGAGAAAAATTTATGAGCTTTTAAATATTCAGCAGGAAAAGAAGCTTAGCGCGTATTAGAATTTCCAATTTAATTTTGTAAATACTTTAGACCATAGCCATACAGGTCCATAAGTCAATAGCTTCGTAAATTGATTTATCGTAACATTCTGTTTATTTGCTGAAAACCACAAGCCTATAAGCCCTATAAGCATCAAGATGCTAGTTACCAATACTACAGTTGGACCACCATCCCTTTCTACATATTCCAATTGTACAATAAAATAGCTCATGATTCCAATACTAAACAGCACAGCGTAGGACAAGGTTGGGGCCAACCTTAAGTAACAATAGATAACAATCGCAATGAAAAAGGATCCCCAATTTAAAAAAGTCTGAGCATTCATTCGCTCTAAAATAGTTAGTTTTGGAAATGGAATCATCCAAATCAATCCCATCAACCCGAAAAAGAATAAAATCATGAAAATGGCATATGCTAAATAGTTGCCTGAACCAAATACTTGATTCAATTCCAAAAAAATCTTTTCAACAGGGCGATTAAATTGAGGGTTTTGATGAGTAGATTTCACATTTTTTTTCATCTGGCAAAAATAATGAATAAAACGACAATACTCGTTTATAATGGTCATTATTATGTAAGTTAAAATCCATCGATTCCCTTCCTAGAATAGAACTATACTAAAACTTTCATGACAAAGTTAATAGGTATTTACGCTATCAAATAAAAACAATAGCCTAGGTAAAATACAATCATTGCAGCAGTTCGTGGAACAAGAAATTCTTTTATCAAGACTTCGGTCTTAGAAAAATGCATATCAAATAAACTAGCTATAGCGATTATTTTAATCCTACAATGAGTAAAGACAATTAGATTTTCTTATCGGAGTGCTTAAGACCTTTCAATAAGGTATTGGAATAAAAGTTTTGGAATGAGCCTTTTAACATCCCCAGCTAAAGAACAAAAAAGAGGCTTACCGAATCGGTAAGCCTCTAAATATATTGTTAGATTTTATTATTTCGCATAAGAAACTGATCTTGTTTCTCGGATAACGGTTACCTTAATTTGACCAGGATAGGTCATCTCCGTTTGAATACGATTAGATAAATCTGCAGCTAATATTTCTGCCTGCGCATCAGATACCTTTTCACTTTCTACCACTACACGTAATTCACGTCCAGCTTGAATAGCAAATGTTTTCTCAACGCCAGGATAAGATAATGCTAAGTTCTCCAGTTCTTTCAATCGCTTAATATAACTCTCCACAACTTCTCTACGAGCTCCTGGACGTGCACCTGAAATTGCATCACATGCCTGCACCACTGGTGAGATCATGGAAGTCATTTCAATTTCATCGTGGTGAGCTCCAATTGCATTACACACATCAGGATGTTCTTTATATTTCTCCGCTAACTGCATCCCTAAAATTGCATGTGGCAATTCTGGATTATCATCAGGTACTTTACCAATATCATGTAATAGACCTGCACGTTTCGCATGCTTCACATTTAACCCCAATTCCGCTGCCATGGTAGCTGCAAAATTCGCAACCTCTCTAGAGTGTTGTAATAGGTTCTGTCCATACGAAGAACGGTAACGCATTCTACCCACCATCCTAATCAATTCTGGATGCAATCCATGAATACCTAGGTCTATGACTGTGCGCTCGCCAATTTCTACAATTTCATCTTCAATCTGTGTTCTAGTTTTAGCAACCACCTCTTCAATACGAGCAGGGTGGATACGTCCATCTGTAACTAAACGGTGCAATGATAATCGCGCTATTTCTCTTCGCACAGGATCAAATCCTGATAAAATAATCGCTTCAGGGGTATCATCCACAATAATCTCTACACCAGTTGCAGATTCTAATGCACGAATATTTCTACCCTCACGACCAATAATACGGCCCTTAATCTCATCATTCTCGATATTAAAGATCGATACTGTATTTTCGATCGCAGCCTCTGTAGCAGTACGCTGAATCGTCTGAATAACCACCTTTTTTGCTTCTTTAGATGCTGTTAACTTAGCCTCATCCACAACATCCTTAATTTGAATGATGGCTTGAGAGCGGGCTTCTTCACGTAAGGAACTAACCAATTGTTCTTTTGCTTCCTCCGCTGATAAACCAGCAATACTTTCCAATTGTTTAATATGCTGCCCCTTAAGAACTTCAACTTCCTCTTTCTTCTTTTCGTTAACTTCGATTAGTTGATCAAGTTTTTTATTTTTAGTATCTAATTCCTGTTTTTCGCGGTTAAGAGTTTCTAACTTTTGATTCAGTGATTGTTCTTTTTGACGTATAGAATTTTCCTTCTGAACGATAGAATTATTTCGTTGATTTACTTCTTTTTCATGTTCTGCTTTCAATTGCAAAAACTTTTCTTTGGCTTCAAGCTGACGTTGTTTCTTATTGTGTTCGGCTTGTTGTTCTGCTTCTTTAATAATCTGTGCAGCTTTTTCATGAGCCGATTGTTCTTGCTTCTTGAAAAGCATCTGAATCAAGTATCGACCGATAAAAACCCCTACGACCAAAGAAATTATAATTGATATAGTAGTTGATAACTCCATGTGTTAATATTTATATGTTATTGTATTGTTCATTTTTTTTCAAAAAAAAACCGCAATTAAATCTTCAGGTACCATGTATTATTAAACTTCGATTACACATGATTTGAGCGTATGATCATGACCTAGATGGCTTTCGCAAAATGGCCTTCATCTTATATTGCTCGTGATATTGAAGCGTTAAGTTTAAAATAGTGACAACCCGAATTTAATTGCGGCAAATTCGTCGTTACAAGCTCTAAATAATAAGAACGTAAACGTTTATTTTTTAAAGAAATCTGTCAATATATTATCCAATTCGTGAATTGATTTCTCAAGACCAACATCTTGTTGTTGTGCATTTTTCTCTGCTTTTATCATCCCTGTAGCGTACTGTAACACACACATGGACAATAAATCTTGTTTATCACGAACCGCATAATTGTCTTGCAGTTCTTTAATTTTTTCGTTTATAAGTTTAGCTGCATATCGAATAACTTCCTCCTCTTCCGTGTCAACACGTAATGGATAAACGCGATCAGCTATATTTATTTTTATGGAAATATCTCCCATTTTATTGAGCTTTATAACATTGTAAATCTTTTTCCAACTTCTTCATAGCTACCTCAAAAGATTGATACATTTGTCGATTTCTCGCACAAAATCGTTAATTTTTTGTTTTGTGTCAAGTACTTTTTCATTTATAGCTTCCTTATCAATGGACGAATTATCTAAAGTTTTTGCAACTGCCAATGCTTTCACATTCTCTTCCAGTTGTTTAACTTTTTCAGAACTCGTCTCAAACGCCACTTGCAAGGATTGAACTTCCAATTTTAATAGGTCATTTTCCTCTTGAAGGGCTTCACACAATTGAATTAAATTTTTCGTTTTCTCAACGATAACATTCATTTGGGAAGATAAAGACGCCATAGTATTTCGCAATTATTAAAAATAAGTTAACGTACCGAAGCACCTACTTCTTTCTCAAAGTTAATAATTAATTTTTGAATTATTCCATCAATTTGTTTATCCGTGAGCGTTTTTTCTTCATCCTGCAGGATAAAACTTAATGCATAAGACTTTTTACCTTCGGGTAATTTATCCCCTTTATACACGTCAAAAATCTGAACATCTTTCAATAATTTTCGCTCCGTACGGTTGGCAATCAATCGCAATTGGTCAAAAGTCACTGAATCAGAAAGCAATAAAGCTAAATCTCTACGTACAGAAGGGAATTTCGAGACTTCTTTATACGTGATTTTATTCTTTTTAATTACTTTCAATAACAAATCCCAATCTATTTGCGCAAAAAATACCGCTCCAGAAACATCCGCTTTCTTTAGATTGTCTTTTGCAACAGATCCGAAGCTAACAAGGACTTTCTCCCCTTTTTTATAACTTAAACCGAAATCAAAATATGTTCCTTCATAATCCTCAACACGAATCCCTTCTACGTTCAAACGTTTGATAATACCGTCCACAACCGCTTTAATGTCATAAAAATTAACATCTACAGCCGGGTTATTCCATTGCTCTACATTCTTTCTACCAGCTAATGCAATAGAAAATAGTTGTTTTTCCACATATTTCCCTTCAATCAATTGGTAAGAACGACCATATTCAAAAATTTTGAGGTCAGCACTTTTTCTCTTTTGATTATAACCTATGGAAATCAAAGAAGAAAACAGCAAATTCTGACGCATAACATCCAGATCCGAACTCAATGGATTCAATAACTTCACTGCTGTATTAGGATTTTCTAAAAACAAGTCCTTCGTCAACGAATTTGACAATATTTCTCGAAATCCATTCGCAATAAGGAAATCGGCCACTTGATTCAAAACCAACTCCTTATCTGGCTTCTCCGAAGTATTCAGTGAAGCTTTAATTTGAGATTTTAATTCAATATTATTATAACCATATATGCGCAAAACCTCTTCTACGATATCAATTTCGCGTGTAACGTCCACTTTGTAAGGAGGAACCAAGACATCAAATCCCGCTGTCGTTTCATTTTTTATGGCTATACCTAAACCTAAAATAATTTCTTTGATGGTATCTTCAGGAATTGCCTTACCTATCACCCGTTGAATGTTTCCATAACGAATCGGAAATTCAAAAGGAAGGATAGTTGTAGGGTATTGATCGATAATTGCTGAACTAATTTGCCCACCAGCAATTTCAACAATTAACAAAGCTGCTTTTTTTAGCGCATCTACTGTAATATCAGGATTTGTACCACGCTCAAATCTGAAAGAAGAATCTGTTTTTAACGCATGTCTTTTAGACGTTTTACGAACTGTAACCGGATTAAAATAAGCAGATTCTAAAAAGATATCCTGTGTCTCTTCCGTTACACCTGAATACGCACCACCAAAAACTCCTGCGATACACATCGGCTTTTCAGCATCTGCAATCACCAAATCTTCTGCGGACAATTCGCGTTCTATACTGTCTAATGTAACAAACTTCTCTCCTGCTTTTGCTTTACGCACAAGCACTTGATTTCCAGAAATTTTACCTGCATCGAATGCATGTAAAGGTTGACCTAAATCATGCAAGATATAATTGGTCACATCCACAATATTATTGATGCTTCGAACACCAATTGCCTGCAATTTTTCCTTTAACCAAGCTGGTGATTCTCCGACTGTAATCCCAGAAATATTCAATCCTGAATATCGAGGAGCATCATCTATAGCGATTACATTTACAGAAGTACCTTTCTCAAATGCTTCAGTAAAATTGGAATTATCTATAGGTTTTAAAGGGATTCTTAAATAAGCGGCCAAATCTCTCGCCACACCAAGATGCGATGCTGCATCTGCTCTATTTGGGGTTAAACCAATTTCGAAACAGTAATCATCTTGCATGTCAAAATAATCTTTCACCAAGCTCCCGACCACCACATCGCTGTTCAATTCTACTATACCTGCATGAGAGTTCCCTAACCCAATTTCGTCCTCACCGCAAAGCATACCTTCAGAAACTTCGCCACGAATTTTAGATTTAGTAATTTTAAATGGCTCCCCACTCGTTGGATAACAAGTCGTACCCACCTGCGCTACAATCACTTTCAATCCTACACGAACATTCGGTGCACCACAAACAATCGGCAACAACTCCGTTCCAGCAACTTGAACAGTAGTAATTTTTAACTTATCAGCATTAGGGTGCTGTTCACAAGTGATGACCTCACCGACCACTAAACCTGCTAAGCCACCAGGAATACGCTGTTCAACCTCCAATGATTCCACCTCTAAACCAATATCTGTTAGGATTAAAGATAATTCTTCTGGAGTTTTATTTATATCTATAAAATTTTTTAACCAATTATATGAAATTCTCATGCCTCATTTTTTCAGAAAACAAAGATAGGATTTTGAGAGCGATTTCACAGGGATAATTGTATTCTATTTTAAGCGTAAAAATCCGGATTACCAACTAAATTCAACCATTACACCATCTGGATTGTTCTCAAACTCTAGCAAATACGTATTTGAAGCTTTGTCCCACAACTTCAAATCATAAGCTTCTTTTCCAGCTATCAAAACACTTTTTGGCCTTGAAGGCAATAATACTCTAGAAACATTATTGGTTTCAATCGGGCTTTTTGCGACAAAAGAATAACCCTTACTGTTTATTTTTTCCTCATAAGCCCTACTGGAAGCCGCCAGCACTTGAGGTTTCTTTTTGTCTTGAACTAAATCAATATTTAAAAAATATCCTTGCGTCCCGGGCAAAATCTGACGAGCATGATAAATTGGAAGTTTCGGATCAAACAAATCGATCAGGGTTCCTTTCAATGTATAAGCATCTTGATTTAGACTTTCATCCAATACCGCGACCAATTCATAAACGCCCCTATTCAAATAAAAATGATTTTTAAACAACAACTTTTCATTTAAAGTAGCAAAGCTTTTTTGCACTGCATCAATTAATTTTTTACCTGCATTTGGCTGCGTCGCAAATTCTTTAGGGTCATTTCGAAGCACTTGAATATGACCTTTTCCGAAAGAATATGTTCCCGCTATTGCTGAGGCTGGCATCCCCATTAATTTAAACAAATGGTCAGAAGGTGCTGCAAAATTATTTCCTGCTGTATTCCACCATTCTTGAACTCCTTGAAAAGGATCCGTATCAGTCCCACTAAAAATCAGCTGACCGCCTGCTTTTACCCAATTGGCGATATGATCATGCGACAATGGGTCTAGAGGCTTCATGTTAGAATAAGTCATCAATAGCACCTTCGTTTCCTTTAACGCCTCCGGATAACCCACATTCTCTAGGTGAACCGTTTTAATTGGTACCCCTAATTTTAAAAATGGAAGTACCTGACCATAGAAATTGGCTAATTGCGGGTCATCGTAACTCGCATGAACTGGAAACCGTTGAAACATTAAAGAATTTGCCATCAACACGGACAATCCGCTAGTACCCGATAATTTATTCGTACTGATCGGAATAGAATTCAAGCTATTGATCATCACTTGCATCTGCGTAGAATAATGCCTTGGTATCCGTTCTTTCTGCTCACTATCCGCACTCGTTTTATACAAGCCCTCATAAATACGCTCTGGCCAAGGCATTACTTCATAGTCTGCAATATTGGGGTATAAAAGCTGAGCCGTAAAAGTAGCTTCGTAATTCTTTTTATAATCAACCCAATCCCTAGGCCTATCCTCAATCGGATCCGTTAAAAAAAACATCTTTCGTCCCGTTGGAGCGGTCATGGACTCCATAGACCCATATTCTAGGTAAGCCGTTTCAAAAACACGTTCTTTTTCTACACCATTGTAAAAATTGGGCTCCCGAGAAGTACCAGTCCAAACTTGTGCTATATAGCCATCCACCTCCGGTAAGGAAGCCAAACTTGCCTCAGGAGATACAATTTGCCATTGAGAATAATTTACTAAAGAATGTGTAGGCACATAGCATTTCACATCCATTCCTTTTGTTTTTCCATACGCTTTAGCATAACTAAACACTTCTTTAAGCGCTTTATAATACAACCAATACTTTAATTTATTGGAGAGATAAGTATTTTCAGGAGATTCATGCTGAGGTCTCCAATCAAAACCATAATATTTTTTCCATTCTTTTTTAAAAGACTCACTGTAACCAGCTCTTGCCCAAAACTCAGGCTCTTCCATAAAAATAGCATCTATACCTGCATCTATTACGGGTTTAACATGCATTTCTTTCAAATATTTTATAAAATTATCGGTAGGAACGATATAGGGAACCATATGTCCATGCCATATGGTGTCTTGATTTTGTGTCACTTGCCCCTCATCCAAATGCCATTTACCATCCCATTTTCCAGTAAAATAATCTTGATACTCACCCCAGGCGATGCCAGTCATAAAATGCACGATATAGCCACGGTCTTTCCACGATTTCACACGATCTGCAAAAGGAACTCGACGATGTTTATCCGACGGATTTCCACCTATCCCATAGACCATAACCGCATCTGCGCGATTATCTATCGTAGGCCTCCATTCACGGGAAGTTTGAAACGTGGTTTTTACATTATTTATACTTTGTGCAGTGAGGTTTCCACAGATAGCCAAAAAAAAGCCTACTGAAACGGGTACTTTCCAATTATTCATAATCCTTAGTTTATTTGGTTGATTTGTCTATAACACAATTCAGCCTCTCACATTTTACAATAACAAAAACTTATCGGAAATGATGAAAAACTAAATTGTTTTAGATAACTAAAAATAGCTAATTTATGGCTTATATACAAGTACTTATTCTATCCAAACCATTTGAATTGAACAACTTATAAATTGAAATTTTCAGAAAAATAGGTTCATGGCTGATAGGTAAATCATCCTTCCATTGAAATTATACCGAAAGAAAAAAATAAATTATGATAACGTGTCCAGTTGGCACAACACTTCCAAGTGATGCTTCTCTATGCCAAAATAGTGCTTAATCTGCTTTAATTTAGCTAATATTTCTTGTTGTTTGTTGGAATCGATTGTTTTTTTACTCGCTACAATCATCACATTTTTAGGCGTATGTTGATCCGAAATAAACTGCATCACCTTCGTTTCATACCCAAAATATTCCAGTATTAATGAACGGATACTATCCGTTAGCATTTCTGCATGGCGTTCAAGAAATATGCCGTATTGAATCATAAAATCCAAATCATTCTTCTTTTCGATGCGCTCTAACTCCCTACGGATTTGTTTATGACAACAAGGAGCCACCACAATTAAAGATGCTTGATGTTCAATACCTTTAAAAATAGCATCATCTGTCGCCGTATCACAGGCATGCAAAGCGATAAGTACATCTAAATTTTGCTCAGGAACAAACCCTTCAATGCTTCCTTCTTTAAATTTCAAGCCTAGAAACCCAGCATCCAAAGCGACTTGATTGCAAAAATCAACTAAATCCTTCCGATATTCCACACCCACAACTTCTACATCTCGATTTAGCACACGTTGTAAATAATCATACAGCGCAAAAGTAAGGTAACCTTTCCCTGCACCCATATCTACAATTTGCAACTTTTTAGTTTTCGGGAGCTCTTGCAAAGGTTGCGACAATAAGTCGATGTAATGATTGATTTGCTTCCATTTATGCTGTGCATTTTTATACACTTCACCTTCCGCATCGGTTAAGTTAAGGCTATGGAGGTATTTTTGATTACTATCTTTTAATTTTCGCTCTTTTTGTTTGTCGTGTTGAAGATCTATAGAACGGTCGGTAACGATGTTTTTTTCGGTCACTTTCCACTCCGCCTTTTTATTCATCTGCAATTGTGTTTCCCCATGCTGATAAAGCGCATGCATAGATCGAAAACCTTTATATCCCAGCAGCGTAGCGAGTAAATCGACAAACTCATTAATGAAGTAGTTTTTGGTGATATCTTTTGTTTTATATCGAAATATGACAGAAATTCTCAATTCCGTTTTAATTAATACCAATTTCCCAATCACTTGTTTGAGATCTGCATCCACCCCATGGTAATTACCTAAAGATAGTTTTACAAGGCTTTGTTGTTGAATTTGTGTTTCAAGCTGAGAAATAAATTTTTCGTAAACCGACATACATGGGAAATTATCCCACAAAGATAATCAAGATAATCTAATCCGGGATTCAAATATTTGACCATAAAAATTATCGCCAATATTTTACGTGGATAATCACAAGAAAAGAATGCTTATTAAATTTTATAGCCTTAACTTTGATTATGCAAAAGTCACCCATAAAAGCCGTATTTTTCGATATTGACGGTACTTTATTGAGTTTTAAAACTCATGAAGTTTCTCCATCCAGCAGAGAAGCTATCCGTCTTTTACAAGCCAAAGGAATTAAAACCATTTTATCCACTGGTAGATCTATCAATAGTATTGATCATGTCAAATTTTTAGATTTTGATGGTTACATCACCTTCAATGGAGGATACTGCGTCACCAAAGACATGGAAATCCTATACAGACAAACCATTGATAGTCAAGACATCCAATCGGTGTTGAATTATGCGAAGAACAATTCCTTAAGTTTCTCCTTTATGTCAGAAAATGAAATTACGATTCATGATGTAACACCAGAAATCGCAGGGATGTACGCCCATTTAAACCTTCCAGTACCTAAGTTGGTTGATTTAGATCTCGTAGATACCGCTAGCATCCTCCAAACAAATATATTTCTAGGACCAGAAGAAGAACCCGCATTCATGAACGAGGTAATGCCTAATTCATTAGCCTCTCGATGGACCCCACTATTTGCAGATGTCAATCCAAAAGGTCAAAGTAAAAAAATCGGAATTGATATATTCTGCAAGCATTTTGGTATAGACATCGCACATACCATGGCATTTGGTGATGGTGGAAATGACATTAGTATGCTGGAGCATGTACAAATTGGAGTCGCTATGGGCAATGCCAATCCAGAAGTAAAAGAAATCGCAAATTATATCACGGATGATGTGGATTCAGATGGCATATGGAATGCCCTTAAACAATTTCAACTCATTTAATGAATATTAGCTGAAAATTATATCATAAAAAAAGGAGAACGCTAAGTTCTCCTTTTTTTATAAAATAACGTACGTATATTATGCAATATCAGCCTTCGCACCTAAATAGCGCTCCGCTTCCAAAGCGGCCATACAGCCCGTTCCAGCCGCAGTAATAGCTTGACGATAGATGTGATCTTGCACATCGCCACAAGCGAAAACTCCAGGGATATTTGTAGCAGTACTATCAGCTTTCGTAATTAAATAGCCCGTCTCATCCATTTCCAATACTCCTTGAAACAATTCCGTATTTGGTTTATGACCTATAGCAACAAAAAATCCTGTAACATCCAAATCTCTCGTTTCTTGACTTTGGTTATTTTTTACGCGAACACCCGTCACAACTTGACCATCACCTAATATCTCACTTGCTTCCGCATTATACAACACTTCGATATTAGCGGTATTCATAACCCGGTGAACCATAGCTTTAGAAGCTCTAAATTCATCTCTGCGTACCAACATGTACACTTTTCTACATAATTTCGCTAAATAAGTAGCTTCTTCAGCTGCCGTATCTCCAGCACCCACGATAGCTACATCTTGCCCTTTAAAGAAAAACCCATCACATACCGCACAAGCTGACACTCCAAACCCATTATATTTCTCTTCAGATTCCAAGCCCAACCATTTTGCGGTAGCTCCAGTAGCAATTATTACCGTTTCTGCTTCTATTGTTTTTATTCCATCAATTTCAACTTGATGAATTCCTCCATCTTTTGAAAAATTTACTTTGGTAGCATATCCAAAACGTACATCTGTACCGAAACGTTCCGCTTGCGCACGCAAATCTTCCATCATGATCGGTCCGGTTATTCCTTTAGGATAACCAGGAAAATTATCTACTTCAGTCGTTTGCGTCAATTGTCCACCAGGTACCAAACCCGTATAAATTACCGGTTTCATATCTGCTCGAGCAGCATAAATTGCAGCCGTATAGCCTGCTGGGCCTGATCCAATGATTAAACAAGGAACTCGTTCCAACACTTCTTCTTTTGATAACATCATATTATTGGTTCAATTATTTCTTAAATTTATCTTGTAAACCCTTAAGCATGTTTTCAGTAATTGGTTTACTCACTACTTCCTTCTTTTCTACTGCATGTGCCGGTTTAGGTTGAGCAGGCACCCTCTCTTGTAGTTGTTGCTTAGATTCTTTCTTTTTATTTCGATACGTATTCCATAAATTTTCCAATACCTTTTTCGTATACAATGGAAAATCCCCATTTTGCATCCAAGCATAATAACTTGGCTCCACTTCAAATACATCCACAACCTTTCTACCCTTATGCTTTCCAAAATTAATGGTTGGATCTCCTTCCGAGTCATAAACCAACCGACCTGCGAAATCCACCGGTTTACTCAAATTGGTAAATTCATGTAATGCCAACACATCATTCACTACAGGCTGGCTAACCAGTCCATGCTTATCCTCATACTGTACATTTTCGTATTTGGTTAACTGCGCTTTCAAAACTTCATAAGTCGCACGTACATCCGCCTCCGCATGATGAGCATTAGCTAAGGATTGATCACAATAAAACTTATAAGCAGCTTTTAACGTGCGTTGTTCCATTTGATGAAAGATATTTTGAACATCTACAAAGGCACGTCCTTCTAATGAAAAATCAATCCCTGCACGTAGAAATTCTTCCATCAACACAGGCACATCAAACTTATTTGAGTTATAGCCCGCTAAATCCGCATCAGCTATAAAATCCGCAATTTCCTGAGCACGTTCTTTAAATGCAGGAATTCCTTGTACATCCTCATCATAAATTCCATGAAACATGGAAGATTCAGCGGGAATTGGAATTTCTGGATTAACACGCAAAGTTAAAGATTCCTCTTTCCCTCCTGGTGATACTTTTAATATGGATATTTCAACTATTCGATCCAACGATACATTTACACCAGTTGTCTCCAAATCAAAAAATGCCAAAGGGCGTTTAAGGTTTAACTCCATTTCTATTTTAATTACTTAATGATAAAGTGTACAAAAATACTAAATCTATTTGTCACATTTAAAATCCTTCTTCAACAATAAATCGCTATTACGTAAAATTTTCAATAGCTATACAAAGCCATAGCCATTGCTAGATTAAAAATCATCCCTATGCTAGCTGCTTAACACAAAAAAAGCAGCGAATCGCTGCTTAAATATTGTTATCAAAAGAAAAATACCAGCTTTAAACCAACACTTCCTTTAGTCTAGTTACTTGATGATCAACCAATTTTTGTAATGGTCCTGAAGCAATCATTTTCATCATCATATTCAATTCAGCTTCTATCACAAAAGTCGCTTGAGTAGAATTTTCCGAGTCAGAATCTAATTTCCAGCGCAAAGTTATTGCAAATGGAGCTTCAGCAGATGGCACACAAACCAATTCTTTATCCACTATTCGTTCACTTATTCTTAATGCTAATTTAGCCATATTTTGAATAGTGAAACTAGCTTCATCAGCTGTAGATGTCCAATTATAAATGTTTTCTGGCATCAATTGTTCATGGTTATTCAAATCTGCTAAAAAGGTATACACCTCATGCAGCGGTTTTTGAATAACTGTTGTATTTTGAATAATGGTCATAGCTTAATTTTCTGGATTCCAATTAGCTGGGTCTTGACGCCATTTCTCTAAAAATTCAATATCAGATTCTAGAATATAACTGTTGGATGCAGCAACACGGATTAAAGCATCATAATTACATAAACTATGCAAAGCACATTTAGCTTCTTCAAAGTTCTTACGTGCTTCTTCGAAACCGTAAGTGAAAATAGAAACTAAACCTACTACATTACAACCCGCCTCACGTAATGCCTTAACAGCAACTAAACTACTTTTTCCGGTAGAAACCAAATCTTCAATCACCACAACACGTTGACCGCTTACGACTTCACCTTCAATTAGATTTTGTCTTCCATGATCTTTTGCACTGCTGCGTACATAGGAAAAAGGCAATCCTAAATCCTGAGCTACAAGCACACCTTGAGGTATCCCAGCTGTAGCAACTCCCGAAATCATATCGATAGATCCAAACTCCTCTTGAATAAGCTGAGAAAGTTTTTGTCTAATGTATGTCCGAATCGCTGGATGAGATAGTGTAACACGGTTATCACAATATATTGGAGACTTCCAACCCGATGCCCAAGTAAAAGGACTTTTAGGTTGTAATTTTATTGCTTTAATTTGCAATAAGGATTCAGCAACTTTTTGTTCAACCTCATTTAAATAATTCATGGCACAAATTTATAAAATTTATATGAACCAATCTCTGTTAATTTTGGCAGATTTCGCACCTCATATTAAAGAAAACGTTCAAACGATTGGTTTACAAGACATTGATTTGGAAAAACTTTTTATTGAATCATCCCAGCAACCTGAAAAAACCATTTATTTATACATACATCAAAATGTTGAAAAAGTTTTTAAAACTCTATTTTCAACCAACAAAATTATTCGAGCTGCTGGAGGCTTGGTTCGAAATGGCCATGGTCAATACTTATTTATTCATCGATTAGGCAAATGGGACCTGCCAAAAGGTAAAGTGGAAGAAGGAGAAAAGATGAAAGATGCTGCCCTAAGAGAGGTGGAAGAAGAGTGCGGTATAAAAATTGATTATCTAGGCAAGAAAATCAAAACAACCTATCATACGTATTATATGCGTAATAAATTTGTCCTTAAACAAACCAAATGGTATGATATGGGGGTAAATAAAACCCCTAAATTAACGCCACAATTAGAAGAAGATATCGATCAAGCGGAATGGCTTGAGGTAGCGGATATTAAAAAGGTTAAAGAAAACACCTATCCTCTAATCTTAGACATAATCAACCATTTATAAAATTGAAATAAACGAGACGAATCCATCAAATTAAAATTGATGGATTCGATTTTAGGTTAAGCTTCTTGTTTCTTTCTGAATAGAATAAATAGAAAGGTTACGAGCCCTATTAAAAAGGGATAATATAAATATTGCATCACTTCCAAAGGGGACAATAAATCTTGTTGTTGATCTCTTAAGACTAAATTTGCTGCCGCTAATGCAGCAAGTAATTGAGCGCCATATGGAACTAGACCTTGAATGAAACAGGAAATAGTATCCAGAATACTGGCTACACGAGGCCCATTTAATCCATTTTTATCGGAGATATCTTTCGCTATTGGCCCTACAATGATGATGGTGATTGTATTATTTGCAATGGCTAAATTCACTAAACTAACCAAAAAAGCGATGCCTAATTCCGCTTTCTTCTTGGAATTTACGCGTTTGGTGACTTGGTTTAATAAATAGTCTATACCACCATTAAATCGGATAATGCCTACTACTCCTCCAATAATTAAACAAAGCACACTCAATTCCAACATACCAGCAAACCCAGAATTGATGGAACTTAATACCGTTAAAAAATCGATAGAATGCGTATACAAGCCAATTAGGGTTGCCGTGATGATCCCTATACCTAGGGTCCAAATTACATTCAATCCTAATAATGCCAAAACAAAAACCAATACATAAGGTATGATTTTTATCAAATCGTATTGACCAACCTCCATAGCCTGGCCTGTAGAAACCAATTGCCAACCTAAAAACAAATAGATTACAAATACCAAAATCGCGACAGGCAATACCATTTTAAAATTTACCTTAAATTTCTCGCGCATGCCGACATGTTGAGTACGGGTAGCTGCTATGGTCGTATCCGAAATAAAAGACAAATTATCACCGAACATAGATCCACCTATCACTGCTGCTAAAGCAATCGGCATAACATGAGGAATATGTTCCTCTAAACCCACTGCAATGGGCGCCAAAGCTACAATTGTCCCAACCGAAGTACCCAAGGAGGTTGATATAAAACAGGCAACTAAAAATAAACCAGCAACAATAAATTCAGGGGAAATGTACGTTAAAGAAAAATTAATCGTAGAGGAAATCGCCCCAATATCTTTTGATAATTCACCAAATGCACCTGCTAATAGAAATATGAGAATCATGATTAAAATATTCTCGTCGCCAGCGCCCTTGGCAAAACTGGCCAATTTCTGATTAAAACTGACCTTAGGATATTGTGCAAATGCAACAAATAAGGATAAAATAAATACCAATAATACAGGTAATGCGTAGAAATCACCTAAACTATAGGATCCTGCAAAATAGACGATGACAAAAAATATTAATGGGAATAATGCCCAAAATTTACCGTTTTTCATTTCAGAAAATTAAATACAAACCAAAGGATTACAATATGAAGCAATCACTCAAAATCTCAGGAAATTTATAAATTAATAAATTTAACTAATTCCTAAATCTATAATTTTTAAGTGCTAAATTAAAAATTTTACATAACTTTAGTTTAAACACCAATGCAAAAACAACATAAACATGAAAAGAACGCCTTTGACAACGCTAGTGCTACTTTTAGTAGTAGCGGCTATATTGTTATTTGCAACCACTTGTTTTGGCCTACAATAACAAGTAAAACATCAAGGGGCTCATCAAATAATATTTGATGAGCCCCTTTTTTATAGGTTATTATTTTCGAAGCGAAGCGTTTTACGCGTTAAAAAAGATAAAACCATACAGCAAGATCATAATTTATAGGATTAATCTTTATTCTCCTTACTTTCCCAATATTCCGCATTCTTAACCCCTATTTCTGTAGGTTTAAAATCCGGATCCAAGATTCCTTGTTTTCTTTTCCGCTTATAATCATTCCATACTTTCATCGCTGTTCCACTTAACAGCAAGATCGCGATTAAGTTGGTCCAAGCCATCAAACCCACACCGATATCCCCAATAGCCCATGCAGTATCTGCCGTACGTACAGTACCAAAGTAAACGGTAATTAAGAATACGACTTTAAAAACCCATCCTGCAATATTTCTATATTTAGGATTTTTTATTAAATAAACAATATTCGTATCTGCATAGTAGAAATATGCCATTATGGTCGTAAAAGCAAAGAAAAATAAAGCAATTGCGACAAAACCATTCCCTATTCCTGGAAAATGATGTGATACAGCCGCTTGTGTAAATCCATTATAATCAATTCCAGGGATATTTTCTTGAATAAAGTTCGTTGTTTTCCCTGCAGCATCTACTGCAGTCACATTATATTTTCCTGTAAATAATATCATTAAAGCCGTTGCAGTACAAACAAATAAAGTATCTACATACACCGAGAATGCTTGAACTAATCCCTGTTGCGCTGGATGAGTTACTTCCGCCGCTGAAGCTGCATGTGGAGCAGTTCCTTGCCCCGCTTCATTCGAATAAATCCCGCGTTTTACTCCCCAGGAAATCGCCATACCTATAATCCCTCCAAAGGTAGCATCTAGGCTAAAGGCACTTTTAAAAATTAACGTAAAAACCGAAGGAATTTGCGAAAAGTTCATTCCAATAATTACCAATGTCATCAAAATATATCCCCCCGCCATAAATGGAACAACATATTCCGCAACGGTACCAAGACGTTTTACTCCACCAAAAATGATGAGTACCAATAGCACGACAATACCTATCCCGGTATAGTTTGCAGGTATAGCAAATGCGTTTTCTATAGAAGATGCAATGGCATTACTTTGAACGCCTGGCAGCAACAAACCTGCACTTACAATCGTTAATATCGCAAATAAGACCGCATACCATTTTACACCTAATCCCTTTTCTATATAATAGGCTGGACCTCCACGAAATTCTGTTCCGTCTTTTTTCTTATACACTTGGCCAAGCATCGCTTCAATAAATGCAGATGCGGAACCTAGAAATGCGATTGCCCACATCCAGAAGACAGCCCCTGGACCTCCGTAAAAAATTGCCGTCGCAACACCAATGATATTACCTGTACCTACTCGACCTGAAATGGCTAATGCAAAGGCCTGAAATGATGAAATCCCTTCATCGGATTTCTTCTTGGCAAACAATAAGCGCAACATATCCTTGATAAAGGTGACTTGCAAAAATCCGGTTCGTATGGAAAAATAAAGTCCTGTGAATAAACATAAATAGATGAAAACATCGCTCCAAACAAGGTTGGATAGGGTAGAAATAAAATTATTCATTTATTGGGCTTAAAGTGTTATTTAGCATAAATTATTTGTAAAGAAACTACTTTTTTTAAAAAAAATCACACTTTTTACGTTACTTTTTATCAATTTATTAATTTACAGCAACAAATTAACCTAAACATATCAAATATTTCAATGAGTTACAGAAAGGTTTAATGCTAAAATCAAAAAACAAAAGTCACTTTTTGATTAAAAATATTCACCACCAATCCACAATCCAACCAATTCACCTTGTTTTCATTCATTTTAATATAAAAAAATCAAATAAAAATCAGCAAAACCTTAAAATAATCTAAAAAGACATTTCATAAATGCGATTTTCACTTAAAAAAATGAAAATGCATTGATTTTATTAAATAAATTTCAAGATTTAATGTGTTTTCTTAAATTTTACACGATTTATTAAGACGCAAATTCAATTATTTCCAATCCACTATGTACAATGAAGATTCACTCAAACTGCTGTTATTTTGGACGAATACAGGAATAATCCGGGCAATTTAGTCTATGGAAACAGTATCTATACTATTTCAATCGTTTCTGTACATTCCCTATTCCATTTAAGGTAGCTGATAGGATTTTCAACACTTGCTATTGTAGGAGGAATATTGCCTTTAATATGTAAACTAACTGTCTTTAGGCGTTTTTTATTATAGATATGCTCCCCTACCTCATTTTGAATCGATTCGCAATCTCAACATCAATTAGAACCTATGCTAAAGACAGTATTTAATTTCAACTTACAACGGGCATTAGCAAAAAATTCATGCGTGTTAGTGCAAAATAAATTGATTTCCTACGCCTTTAAATATGGGTAGTATCGCAACAGTAAATTTACCAATTTTTAAAGACAAGAACGTTTGTTGAAATAATAATTCAATGCCCAACAGGCCCTTTAAATTCATTTAATTAGCCAGTGGAATAGATCCAAAATCTATCTTTCACACAACTTTTTATCTCAAGAATAAACTGTATCTTTGCGCCATGATTAATGTTTCTAATTTATCCCTTCGATTTGGAAAACGTATACTTTTCGAAGATGTAAACTTAAAATTTACTACCGGAAATTGTTATGGTATTATTGGTGCAAACGGTGCTGGTAAATCTACATTTCTAAAAATTATATCTGGTGAAGTTGATCCAACTTCTGGTTCTGTAGCATTCACTCCTGGTGAGCGCATGTCTGTATTAAAACAAAACCATTACGAATTTGATGAATTCTCCGTACTTGAGACCGTCATGATGGGAAATCAAGAGCTTTATAAGGTCATGAAAGAAAAAGACGCGATCTATATGAAGGAGGATTTTACCGATGCTGATGGAGAACGTGCTGGCGAACTGGAAAGTCTATTTGCTGAAATGGACGGTTGGAATGCAGAAAATAATGCAGCAACCTTAATAAGCAACTTAGGGATCAAAGAAACTTTGCACTATAAGCAGGTAAAAGAATTAGACGGTAATGAAAAAGTAAGAGTCTTGTTAGCACAAGCCCTTTTCGGAAATCCGGATATTTTAATTCTCGATGAGCCTACCAATGATTTGGACATCAACACCATAGCTTGGCTAGAGGATTTCTTAGCTTCCTATGAAGCTATTGTTTTGGTGGTATCTCACGACCGTCACTTCTTAGACGCGGTGTGTACACACATCGTAGATATTGACTTTGGAAAAATGTCTATTTATACTGGTAACTATAGTTTCTGGTATGAATCATCGCAGTTGGCATTAAAACAACGCTCTGATCAAAACAAGAAAATGGAAGATAAAGTAAAAGAACTACAGGAATTCATCCGTAGATTCTCTGCCAATGCTTCCAAATCAAAACAAGCGACTTCCCGTAAAAAAGCCTTGGATAAAATCAATATTGAAGAAATTAAACCTTCCAATAGAAAATATCCTGCGATTATGTTCAACTTAATGGATCGTGAACCCGGCGATCAAATATTGAATGTAGAAGGACTAAGCAAAACAGTAAATGGAGAGGTATATTTTAAGGACATAAGTTTCATGATTAATAAAGGCGATAAAATCGCTGTATTAGCAGAAAACAACTTAATAACTACTGCTTTTTACCAAATTTTGAGTGGTCGCGATCAGGATTTTAAAGGCGAATTTAAATGGGGTATCACCATCACTCCTGCCGATATGCCTATAGAGAATGCTAATTTTTTCGAAGGGAAGACAGACAACTTAATTGATTGGTTAAGAGATTATACCACGAAGCCTGATGCTGACGAACAATTTATTCGTGGCTTTTTAGGAAAAATGTTATTCTCCGGAGAAGAAGTACTTAAAAAATGTTCTGTACTTTCTGGTGGTGAAAAAATGCGTTGTATGTTCTCAAGAATGATGTTGCAAGGTGCTAATTTCCTAATCTTCGATGAACCAACCAATCACTTGGATTTGGAATCTATTACCGCTTTAAACAACGGCATGACTGATTTTAGAGGTTCTATGTTATTTACTTCACGAGATCATGAATTAACACAAACAGTAGCCAACAGAATCATTGAAATAACTCCGAAAGGAATTATTGATAAATTGATGAGCTATGATGAGTACATCAAATCGGAGGCTGTGCAAGCGCAGCGTGAAGCGATGTATAAATAATATTGGAGTTAATTTTAGGAGAAATCTACTTATTATAAGATATAAACCACCAAGAAAACCTCTTGGTGGTTTTTTATGCTCCTATTTTGCTTAATACCCCCCACTTTTGCTTTACCTTTTTTCGCAATTTGCTGCAAAATTTAAACGCTTTACATCCGTAATCCACAGGTTGTCTTTTTAAGCTTGCTATGATCTTCAACGGATCTTCATCGGATCTTTACCGGAATTCAAGCGGAACTCAAGTGAATAAATCCGATTAAGTTCCGGTCAAGGTCCGATATACAGTCAATCCAAAAAGGACAACTATTAGAAATAAACAAAAGTATAGCAGCCATTAATCATTTAGGTTTCGATGTCGGTATCCGTTTTCTGTAACTATTGGACCAAAAACAAAATAGGCTAGTTCAATTCTTATCGATGAAATAAGATTAAACGAGCCTATTGGCAGAAGACAGTTCAAAATAATTATGCTCTCCGAGCTTCCAATTTAAGGAGCAATCTACCCTTCACTACAGAGAAAGCGTAATCTTTAGCCTCCGCATAAGAGATATGGTATTTTCTATATTCCGGATGTAGTTCTGCAGGAAATTTATGCAAAATAGCATCATAATACTGGTCAAGACTTGCCTGATTGGGCAATTCATAAGAAATTCGTATTTGAAATCTGCGGATAATAGCTGGATCTATGATTTGCACATGATTGCTCGCTGCAATTAAAACACATTCTTCCGGAAAATAATCGATTAATTGGATCAATGTATTCACTAACCTTCTCATCTCTCCAACATCTTGATCATCTTCTCCCCTAGACTTGGCAATTTGATCAAATTCATCCAAAAACAAAACAGCTTTATCTCTTACCGCTCGATCAAACACTTGTTTCAAATGTTGGGAGGTTTCACCAATTCTGGAATTGATAATATTACTCAGATTTAAAATGATTAGGGGCTTTCCTAACGTATTGGCAATAGCTTTTGCAGTCGTTGTTTTTCCGCAACCCGAAGCGCCGTACAAGAGTACTTTATGCGTTACAGGCAAACCATATTGTTTTAGATCTTCTACATACAAATGCTCTTTAATCAATTGCTGAATCTGTTGAAGATTATCTGGAGTTAAAAATACATCTTCCAATCGAATAGGAGATTTATCTTTAATTATTAAATCTTGGATATGCATGCCGCAAATTTACAGAGCTTTTTATTACGAAGATCATTCTTAACAAAATTTAAGCTCATTATTATGTTCTTGTTTTTTTTAATTGTTCGCTCATTAATTATCCCGACAATAATAGGAATATCCTCTATTCCTATTCCCAGCCTATAGATATAAGAGGTTTTTGTATGGACTATACAAAAAACAAGAGGTTCTATAACCATAAAACCTCTTGTTTTTTATTAAATAAGACTTAATATCCGTTCGGTTTTACAACCGAACGAAATATTAAATATCCTTCCGGTTATCACCTGAATTGGTATCAATCAATTTATTATAAGGATCTACACCAACTAATACAGGTTTTTTATCCAATATTAATTTTATGGAATTATTAATCTTATTAATTTTCATTTTTTTGATTAATAAGGGTTGCTCCAAAAGGTGCTTTCCTTCTTTCTTTTGTTCTGCAAAAACTCCAATTTCAATATAATCGTTCAAGGGTAAAGATTTCACCTCTTTCTTATCTACTTGTTCGGTTAAATTTGGAGTATCGCTATCGGAAAAGCTTTTCTTGCCCTTGGCATCCGATCTGTATTTGGAAACCACAAAATTTAAGGTAACTTCATACTTTCCATTGGCCAATTCTTTAAGGTTCACCTCTTTGACATAGTTATCGTAAAGAGTGATCGTTTCAAACATATCCTTAACTGCATACGATAAAGAGTCTGGAACTTTTGTTTTTAGCTGATCCACAAATTCAATGGCAGTGGTATACGGTGGGTTTTGGAAAGCCGTTTTTTGAATATAAGTTTTCAAGAATTGATTAAAATTGTTCTCCCCCAGCAATTCACTCATTGCATACATAACCAAAGAACCTTTGTTATAATGTATGTAAGCTTGCCCCTCATTATACATAAGCGGACTTTCTCCAAGAGCTTCAGAAGCCCTTCCCGCTAAATAAGAATCTAAGGATTCTTTCAAATACCGCCGCATTTGATCTTTTCCATAGGTCTTTTCCAACACCTTTAAGGAGCTATATTCTGCCAAAGATTCAGAAAGCATGGTAGCACCTTGTACATTAGCCCCAATGACTTGATGAGCCCACCATTGATGCGCAAATTCATGCGACACCACCGTATAAGCATAATCTACAGCTTTAGGATCATCTTCATCCACCTTTGCAATAAATCCAATACTTTCAGAAAACGGAACCGTATTGGCAAATGCTTGCGCAAAAGTACCCTTCGTTTTAGGGAATTCAATGATTCGCATCTGTTTAAATTGGTAAGGGCTATAATTTGGCTCGTAGTAATCTAAGGACTTCTTCATGGAAAGCATCATTCTATCCAAATTATAAGTATGATTTGGATGGTAGTAAATCTCGAGGCTCTTACCTTGATATTGTTCCTTTTTCACCTCGTATCGGGCAGACATAAACGCATAGAAATTCAATATGGGTGCATCCATTTTATAATGAAAATATCGCTTACCATCTTTGGTCCATTCTTTCTGCAAATACCCCGGTGCGAGTGCTGTCTGATTGTCTACGGTACTGACCACCGCCTCAAAATTAATCCAATCAGCATCTTGAGAGATATACGTGTTTCTCAATTGAGAGCTATCTCTTGGATCGTGCATCCTGGTTTTGTTAGGGAGATCATATTTTTGTCGAATGGCATTATTAGCCAATTCAGCCGCGTTGGCATACTTCAAGGTAGGAAACATGGAATTATCAATAAAGGTTCCATTTTCTTTTACAGGCGATTGATCATACAAAAAATTATTCGGCTTATTCTTAATCGCATAGGTAATCTGCAAACTATCTCCAGGAAGTAAGCTTTGACCTAAAGCAAAAATTTTAACATCCAATTCCTTGTCATTCAAAATCTCTGAAACAGCTTTGGAAAAACTTACTTCAGTAATGACTGCGGATGACAAATTCATAAATAAAGTATCAATGGGAACTGCCGATTTATTTTTATACGTAAAATCTCCTTTAATTTGCATGTTTCGCTGCTCAGGATCTAAATCTACGGTCACAAAAACCTGTGTTAAACGAGGTTCTTGTATGGATTCATACCGCTTATAATCTTTCTCGTATTTTACTTGAAGCAATTCTCTTTCTTGGTTCGACTGAAACGGCTCAACGACATTGTTCATATAATAAAAACTGTAGCCTAATCCCAAAAAGCCAAGCAAAAATAACACAAGTGGCAAACTAAGGTATACATTGAAACGCTTCGCGGCAAGCAATAAACGCTCTTTAGCAGAAACAACAATTCCTCTTCGCCATATCAGCAAAGTTGCAATAAAAAATATACAGGCTAATAAAAACCAGTAGAGTCTATAATAAAGGAAATGTCTTAATGAGCCATAGCCATTCATATCCGAATAATTATAGCCTGGATCTGCATTAAGTTTATAAATATTTTGTTCAATACCAATTTTAGCAAGAAGAGGTACGCCAAGGACAATGAACAATCCCAAAATAAAACCAATAAAGTAATTTTTGAAAAAGCTATTAATCAACAAACTGAATAGGATCATGTATACCGCTTTAACACTTCCTAAAACAAAGAGTTCAAAAAAGTAATGACCTAATTCTAAATCATAAAATCCATGAACAAGTTGATAAATGACTCCATTGAGCATACTGACTAGAAAAACTAGCAGCATTAATTTATAAAGTGCAATTGCCTTTGATAAGAGCAGCACCCAATTTGGAGTTGCCGTTGCATCAACTAATAAATTGATATTACTCATCCGAGCACGCTGTATAAGCATTCCTGAGAATAGCAAAAGCATGATTTGTGAGAAAAATCCATATATGGAAGACGTCGCATTCAACATTTGCCAGGTTACAGGATAGGTTGTTGTACCATATATTTCACCCGTCATGCTGATGACGATCAACGTGAAAATAAAAGCGACAAATAACAGAATATAGAAGGTCCAATTGCGAATTAAGAATTTAAAATCGACTTTCGAAAGTCTAAAACTTAATTTCAAATTATTCCAAAAAGAATAATTCATCGAAACATTGGGAAGATTGATTCTTATGATATTTCCAAAATTGTCTTTTGAAACGGATTTCCCATTTTTAGTTCTCCACCAATTAAATCCGGATTGAGAAAATGAAAAGGTATAATATACTGCAGCCAAAATAAGCAGGGCAACGGATGACCAAATCAACCTATTATAAAGTAAAACTCCTTTAAAAGGCAATAAATTGGTGTTTTGCTCCGCTATACTCCAATACTTGGTATGGTACATGATGGCTTCAAATCCAAAAGGGTCTAATAAAGCAACTAGGTACCGGTTATCAACATTTGCATTAGCGATATCCAACAATGTTTGGAGTAACATGAGGATTATTACGCAAATAAATCCGACATAAATACTTCTAGTAAACGTAACTAAAGCAAAAATGATACTTCCAAATAATAAGAAATTTGGAATAATAGTCGCAAAAAAGCCCTCTAAATACGCCTGAAAATTATTGGGCCCTAATAATTTCAAATTTATGCCTGGGTAAAACTGAGCTGCATAGAAACCTACAGCACATAAAAAAGCAATAAACGTGACTACTAAAAAGGAACTGGAAAACTTTGCCGACAGGTAGGTAAATTTATGCAATGGATAAGAAAATAATACCTGATGAACCTGATACATATAATCCCTGATTACTGACGCTCCTATGATAGTCGGTAAAAGAAAATAGATCAATGTAGAAAAGGAGTTAAAAAATCCAGCAATATTTAAAGGCGCATTGATGTAAACGGGGGTATCAGTCGTGCTCGTAACCCCATCAAAAGCACCTAAACTCGATAAGGAGGTGAAATAGGCTAAACTGAAATAAATGGCACAATACACATAAAACACAGGTTGCTTCAACCAACGTTTTATTTCGAACAAAAATATGGTACTAAACATGGATTTGTTCTGCTTTTAGGGCAACAAAATAGACATCTTCCAATATTGGCTTAGCCTCAGCAAATGTATCATTTGGCTGCTCATCTTTCCATACTCGAATATTCAAGCTATTATCCGGATTGTAATTTGATGAAATAATGTTGTGTAAGCTGTTTTCATGATCGAAAGAAGCTCTATCTATACGTTTAGTCCATATTTTCCCCATCAACTGAGCAGTCCCTTCTTGGGTAGTTCCTCTGAACAAGACCTTGCCCGCATTCATGATCGCCAATTCATGGCATAAATCTCGCACATCATCCACGATATGTGTTGAAAAAATAACCGTGTGTTCAGCACCTATTTCTCTTAATACATTTAAGAAGCGGTGTCGCTCCGCCGGATCTAGTCCAGCTGTTGGCTCATCGACAATAATTAATTTAGGATTATTTAAAAGCATTTGTGCAATGCCAAAGCGTTGTTTCATACCTCCAGAATAACCACTTACACTATTTTTTCTAAACGAGCTTAAATTTGTTATTTCTAAGACCTTATCTACAATTACCTTACGCTCTTGTTTATTGTTGATACCCTTTAAATCTGCAAAATAATTCAATAATTCTTCCGCAGACATATTCGGATAGACCCCAAATTCTTGAGGTAAATACCCCAACACTTTACGAAGTTCATTTTTATCTTGAAGGACATTAATATCTCCGAAGGTAAGCTCGCCTACGTCAGGACTTTGCAGGGTAGCTATTGTACGCATCAAGGAGGATTTCCCAGCGCCGTTAGGCCCTAACAAGCCAAACATACCTGGTCCTATGGTTAAATTGATTTGATCTAGTGCTTTAACACCATTTGGGTAGGTTTTACTTAGATTACTGATGCTTAATTCCATATATATTCCACATTTTACCTATTAGTCGCTAAAACTTAATATTAGTAACAGTAAGAACTGAACTATTTCTTTTACAGATTTAATTTGATCCATTTTAAGGAAAAAATCCTCATTCCCTACAAGCCTAGAAATAAAAAAAGCCGACATAAGTCGGCTTCTTAATTAATTCAATTGTTGTTATTTCTTATAGTATTTCATTGCTTCAGGAATTAAAGCCTGAAGTTGAGAAATTCTTCTTGCATCACTAGGGTGTGTACTTAACCATTCAGGCGCCGCTGCACCAGTTTTTCCTTGAGCCATACGCTCCCAAAATGAAACTGATTCACGAGGATCATAACCAGCCATAGCCATCAATATTAAACCTGCTTTATCCGCTGCTAATTCATCTTTTCTAGAGAAGTTTAAGGATTGAACCTGATACCCAATTCCATAAAATTGATTGATAATACCAATTGCTTTACTATTGGACATGGCACCCGCTACACCCAATACCTGTGCTCCCATTTGAGCTGCGTAAGCATTGGACATTTGCGCTACAGAATGCTCCTCGATCGCATGTGCAATTTCATGCCCCATCACCGTCGCTAATCCTGCATCGTTCTTTGCTACTGGTAATATACCGGTATATACCGCTACTTTACCACCGGGCATACACCAAGCATTTACATCGTCACTTTGTACTAAATTAAATTCCCAATTGAAATCAAATTGGTCTGCAATACCTCGTTCTGACAAATACTTGTTTGCCGCCATGGCTATATTATTACCCACTCGTTTAATTTGAGTTGCAGCAGCAGTACCCGTCACTACTTTTGTTTTGCCTGAAGTTAAAAATTCCTTATAAGCTAATGCGGCTTGATCATTAATTTGCTTAGGATCCACTAATTTTAAGTATTTCCTTCCTGTGATTGCCGATGTTGCACATGCCGCAAGCGTAGCACCCATCAACAGCATCGCAGTATATTTAAAAATCCTTTTCATAAAAAATATCTTAATGTTATTCCAATGTCTATATTCAATTCAGATACTAAACAAAACTTGTACCCAAATGTTTACTAACTCAAAATTTTACAAATAAAAACCATCTCCGCTCCTAAACTCCAATGAATGGGATTACTGAGAAAGGCTGTTTAACCCGATTGTTTTCTTTTAAACAAATATATTTTCGATTCATGACCTTTTAACAATCGCTCTATATTTTTTTGATGTGTAACCAAAATTAATGCACAGATTGCAATTCCATACAGCAATATTGCGGGGACAGTAGTCTTAAAAATAAAGGCAACACTAAAAGGAAATGTAAAGCCCGCCATAATGGAGCTTAAAGAAACATAATGGGTAACGAGGAGTATAAATAGAAATACGGATACACACATTAAAGCAGCAGGCCAATGAATGGCGAGTACCATTCCAAATAAGGTAGCAACACCTTTGCCACCACGAAAACCCGCAAAAACAGGGAAAAGATGTCCTAATACGGCTATCACTCCCAATGCTAATTGAAAATTAACAAATTGAGGAGCATCGTGATTACCAATAACACTGCTATCCAATAGATAGGGTAAATTGGTGGCTGTCCATCCTTTTAAAATATCGACAAACATCACAATGATACCGGGTTTTTTTCCTAATACTCTAAACGTATTGGTTGCCCCAGCATTTCCGCTGCCATACTCGCGAACATCCACGCCATAAAATGCTTGGCCAAACCAAACAGCTGTTGGAATGGATCCAAAAATATAGGCTAATATGACAATGCCAACTAGGTAAATTGATATCATGTCCAACAATTTACTAAATTAGTTTTGCTTTCAAGCTTAAATCTAAGCTTTTAACAGCATGTGTTAAAGCTCCAACTGATACGTAATCCACGCCTGCTTCAGCATAGGCACGGATGGATGTTAATGTGATTCCTCCAGAAGCTTCGGTGATTAAGCGGCCATTTACTAATGTGACAGCTTGAGCAACTTGCTCAGGAGTAAAATTATCAAACATCACACGATCTACAGGAGCCAAAGCTAAAACTTGATTTAATTCATCAAAATTTCTTACTTCTACTTCAATTGGGATAGTCAAATGATGCTCTTTTTTATAATCAAATGCACGTGTGACTGCCGCAGTAATACCGCCAGCATAATCCACATGATTATCTTTTATTAATATCATATCGTACAAACCAAAGCGATGATTGACCCCTCCTCCTATTTCTACCGCCTTCTTTTCTAAAAACCGCAATAATGGGGTTGTTTTTCGTGTATCTAACACTTTAGTTTTCGTTCCTGCCATAGCGGCAACATAGTTGGAAGTTTGCGTAGCAATTCCAGACATGCGCTGCATAATATTCAACACTAATCGTTCACCTTTTAAAATATCGTGTATTTTTCCGCGAACACGGAAAGCAATATCTCCATACTTAACCGATGCACCATCGTTTAAGATAGTTTCTACGACCATTTCCGGATCTAAATAATTAAATATTTCAACAGCAATTTCAACACCTGCTAAAATCCCTGTATCCTTAACTAATAATTGTGCTTCACCCTGCTGTGCTGGGTCAATAGTGGATAAGGTGGTATAATCACCATTTCCAACATCTTCTGCCAGAGCCTCTTTAACGAAAAGTATAAGTTTTTCTTTGAATGATTTATCCATTTATCAACTTAAAATTAAGCGAAGATGAAGAAAAAATAGATTAAATGGAAACTTCTGCGGATAAAATTTGAAGTTTATTCGATACGTAACTCGGTAATTTTAGATTCACCATCCAGGATATTAAACTTCACAAATACGCGATAACCTTTATGATTAGCCTTTAATTGACATACCATATAATAGCTGTTATTACTTTTATTGGTACGCTGAATTAATTTAACTTCTGATATTCTATTGGATCGAAAAAAATCACTGAGTATCATTTCGCCTTGAAATTTAGAATAAAATCCAGCGTCATTTTTTAAGGATAACGAAACATTTGTGTTAAAATGCTTGGATATATTTTTGGCCTGTCCACTTCTTAATGATTCTAGGATTTCATTCGATAAATCTAATTGAGCATAAGCTGATTTTAATGAAATAATCATTAACATCATGATACTCAACATACCTAATTTAAAAAATGAAGACCCCCTGCTAAATACCATATGCGTCAGTAAACGAGAACTGTTCTTGAAATATTAAAACCATCATAGACAAACTTACTTTGATGGTTTATAACTAAAATTATGCCAATGCTCAAAATAATTTCAAGTGAGCGAGGAATAGTTCCAATTCTATTGAAATTCATGAATATAAAGTATATTTGTGTAATGAGTTCTGAGCAAAAAAAAGTAGCACTATTAATCCTGGATGGATTAGGCTACGGAAAAGATGATAATTCAAACGCTGTTATAGCTGCGCAAACCCCTTTTTTAGATTACTTACTTGCAACCTATCCAAATTCCAAATTAGAAGCTTCTGGAGAAGCGGTAGGTTTACCTGCTGGACAAATGGGAAATTCGGAGGTAGGCCATATGAATTTAGGTGCTGGACGTACTGTTTACCAAGAATTAGGTAGAATCAATAAAGCGGCTCAAGAAGGAGCCTTTACCGTAGATCCAACCATTCAGGCGGCATTTGATTATGCCAAGTCAAATCAAAAAAACATTCATTTTATTGGTTTAGTATCAGATGGAGGTGTCCACTCCCATATCAATCACTTAAAAGCATTGTGTGATGCCGCTAAAACAGCTGAACTAAGCAGTGAACAAGTATTTATTCATGCTTTTCTAGATGGTCGTGATACAGACCCTAATGGTGGTTTAGGATATATAAAATCATTAAATGAGCACTTAAAAACATCCGTAGGTACTATTGCTTCGGCTATTGGCCGTTATTACGCCATGGATAGGGATAATCGTTGGGAGCGTGTTAAATTAGCTTATGACCTATTGACAAAAGGTATTGGAGCCCCTGTGACAGATTTAGAAAGCGCCATAGCACAATCTTATGCAGCCGATGTAACAGATGAGTTTTTCCAACCTGTGGTTTTGGTGGATCCTAATGGAAATCCAAAAGCGACTATTCAAGAAGGTGATGTAGTCATTTGTTATAACTTCCGTACAGACCGTGGTCGTGAGATTACCATTGCTTTAACCCAGCAAGAGTTTCCTGAATACAACATGAAGCCACTTTCCTTGTATTATATCACTATGACTCAATATGATGAAACGTTTCAAAATGTAAAAGTCGTATTTCAAAAAGATAACCTAACCCAAACCTTAGGCGAAACACTATACTTACAACATAAAACACAAGTTCGCATAGCAGAAACTGAAAAATATCCACATGTGACGTTTTTCTTTTCTGGTGGTCGAGAAGAAACTTTTGAAGGAGAACGCAGATTATTAATCCCATCTCCTAAAGTCGCTACTTACGATCTGCAACCTGAAATGAGTGCACAAGGTATAACTGATGCTATCTGTGAAGACATGGTTGTGAATGGTCCAGACTTTATTTGCCTTAACTTTGCCAATCCGGATATGGTTGGACATACAGGTGTGTTTGAAGCGGTAGTAAAAGCGGTAGAAAAAGTAGACCAATGTACCAAACAAGTAGTCGAAACTGGATTAAACAATGGTTATTCGTTTATCATATTAGCAGATCATGGAAATTCTGAATACATGTTGAATGATGATGGAAGTGTAAATACGGCACATACCACAAACTTAGTTCCTTGTATTCTGATAGATGATAACTACAAGCAAATCCATGATGGTAAATTGGGAGATATCGCTCCAACAGTATTAAAAATGCTGGATCTGAATATTCCAATAGAAATGACTGGTGATGTATTGGTCTATTAATCGCATAACAAAAATGCTAATCGCTGTTATTTCTTTAACAGCGATGAATATTTCTTGTCAACAGGCATCAAAACCTGCTGCTAGCGATCAGCTGAAGCAGACGTACTTTGATGTGCCTCAATTTATCCAGACTGAAATTGATAGTTTAAAAAAACGAAATCCTGTGATTCAAAAAACAGTTTTCAAAGATCAGGAGGAAGAAACCAAGTCGATGAAAATTTCAGATTGGGATGCTGAATTCGCAAGTTTTAAAAATATTGATTTAAATAAGCCTGCATATGCCGGTCAAATAGCGGTGGATACAATCGATCAAGTTGTTCAATACCATTTTCTAAATCCAAAATCTGATTTATCTTGTGTTAGAATACAATTGGATAGTTTAGGTAATCCAATGATGTTGAGTATCGAAAAACAAGTGAAAAATAAATTGTATCAAACTTCAGAGTTCTTAGTGTATGAGAAAGGAAGTTTTTACCTGTTAGAAAAGAATCAAGATGTTCAGGTGATGGGCGAAAATTATTATAAAGTACAAGGAAATTTCTAAGTAGCAATGAAACCAAAACAGGGCGTTTATATGATATAAACGCCCTGTTTTGGTTTATTTTCTACCTCCTTATTCTTCATAATGAATTAATGAAAACACCTGATCAGAGAATCTGGATAATCGACCCGCACTTTTCAAAAAATCCAAGCTTATCACAAAACAATAGGCTGCAACGACACCTTGAAGTTTTTCTATTAATTTACTAGCAGCAACGACAGTTCCTCCAGTTGCTAATAAATCATCGTGGATCAACACTCTGGTACCTGCGGGAAATGCATCTTCGTGCATTTCGATAGTTGCTTGCCCATACTCTAATTTATAGGATTCTGATATCGTATGGTATGGCAACTTCCCTTGTTTTCTAATAGGAATAAATGGTTTATTCAATCGTTGTGCTAAAAGGAACCCAAATAAGAAACCCCTACTTTCAATTCCAGCAATAACATCGAACTCTACCCCTTGCAGTTTTTCTACAAATTTCTCTACGGCTAATTCAACTAAATCTGCATGTTGCAATAAGGGTGTAATATCCTTAAACATAATACCTGCTGAAGGAAAGTCAGGTACATCCCGTATGATGGCTTTTAATTTTTCTTCGATCATCGTTACAAGCTAAAATCTAAATAAGGTTCAATTTTAACAAAAAAATCATCATCTAACGAATGTATATGTTTCAAATCTGCTATCGATTGAAATGAACCGTGTTGATTTCGATAGGCAACTATCAGTCTAGCACGCTTATATTTTAAGTAAGGATGTTTGCCTAATTCTTCTACACTCCAATGGTTAATGGCTATTTTTTGGATATTTTCAGCTTGTAGACTCAATTGGGTGCTTAGCTTATCGATAAGCTCTGCTGGAATACCATATACTTCTTTCAACTGTTGGATGCTATAAAAGCCCCCTAAAGCTTGTCTATAATTTACTATTCTTCTTGCAAATGAAGGTCCTATCCCATGAAGCATTTCAAATGCTAAGGAATCTGCTAGATTGATGTCAATTAATATGGGAGTAGGTGTTTTTATAGGAATATACAATGGAGGATTATAGGCATTCGACTTTTTAGGAGTAGCGGGTTCTTCAATCCGAACATAAGGAATTAACCGTTCTACTTCTTGCTTAGACAAAGAGTAAATTTTAAATAAATCTTCTTTTTGATAGAAACGACCTCCTTTATGTACATAATTTAATATTACCTGTGCTTGTTTTTCACGTAAACCTAAACGTATCCATTCCGCTTTTTGAAGTACATTGGGATCAAAATAGAAATAAGTTATCGGTTTTTTTTCTGCCATAGTAGTTGCTGGAATAATGCCAATGGAATCAATAGCAGGTCTTGTCAGTTTCCCCTCCCATTGAATACGTTGATAAGCTATACCATGGCTTTGCTGAAACATAGGTAGTAATACACTTGTAGTTAGGAATACAAAAAATAAAATCAACAATCCAATAATCGCTAATCGTTCCCGTTGATTTAAGCTGAAATAGTTGAAAATACGTCGCATTTTTTAGAATAATTATCGCCCAAGTAAGAATTCTTAATTAAATTTGACATAAATAACTCATTATTGCAAGATGCATATCGTACGTCCACCCTTATTATTTAAAACATTTTATTCTAAAGCTATTTGGAGGAAAAAAAATAAAGAAAATAATATTTATTTAACATTTGATGATGGTCCTATTCCTGAAATTACCCCCTGGGTTTTAGATTGCTTGCAGGAACATCAGGTGAAAGCGACTTTTTTTTGTGTAGGTGATAATGTAAAGAAGCATCCGGAAATATTTCAACGCATCTTAAATGAAGGTCATGCGGTAGGTAATCATAGTTACAATCATTTAAAAGGTTGGGAACATACCTTAGAGGAATATTTAGAAAATATTGAAACATGTCAAGAACTGACAAAAACCTCCCTATTTAGACCGCCTTATGGTAAAATGACCTACGCCCAATACAGCGCTCTTCATAAAAAGTACGATATCATCATGTGGGATGTCTTAACTGGAGATTACAATGCTCGTATTTCTAAGGAACAATGCTTGAAGTATTGCATCGATAATACGCGTCATGGAAGTATCATTGTATTCCATGACAACATCAAAGCAATAGCAAATTTGCAGTATTCGCTTCCGAAAGCGATTGCTTTTTTAAAAAATAAAGGCTTTAATTTTCAACTTTTTTAATAGGGAATCCTTAACCTTCTGGATCTAATTCTACAGATTGATCTTGAATTTCTACCGCATATTCTTTCACGTTACTAACCGAGAAATAACCTAAAGCACCATTACTGATATTGCTAGTTGGATTACCCGGAGATGCACTTCCAGGATTGGTAGATTGAAATTCAGACCAATATTTATGAACGTCTTTATTGATTAAATGTCTTCTTATTTTAATTTGATCGCCCGAATTTAACGTTAAGTCATTGCCTCCAAGCTGATGTGTTATGTTCAATCCATCATTAAATTTATCCGAAAAAACAGTGTTGAATGTAAATGGTTTATCATTTACAGACATGGTATATAAATAATAATTTGAAACATTTGGAGCATCTTGAAATTTGAGATTTACAAAATAATAGGTCTCATTGAATATATCTTCTTTGGTTATACCCAAAGAATCGATCTCCACAAAATCTGGTAAACTGGAAGAGGCTGTATACATCTTATCCGCTACATTAACCTGCAATGTGTAGCTGGTCTGAGCATTAAGTGATAAATTATTATGGATATATCGACCATTGCCTGCAGAGGTAAACGAATAGACTCTTCCACTACTCGCTCTGACAATTACTTCTGCATCATTTACGGGGTCAAAAGCTCTGTTTTCATCAAAATTTACAGTTCTTGTCACAAATATCTCTTGCAATCGATCTGTGTTTTTAAGATGTGCCTCAATCACCACCTTTGGATTGACCGTATTTAAGTCAATTTCAATTTTCTCTTCACAAGCATAAAAGAGAACTAACAACAATGAAATAGCACTGATATATAATGGTTTCATATTCTATTAAAATTTAAAATTCCATGTTACCGATGGGATAATTCCAAATAAAGCAATTTTATAGGCTTCAGTCACATTGGCGTTTTGTTCGTTTTCTCTAAAATCAATGATATATGCATTTTTACGATTATAAGCATTGTATAACCCAAATGACCAACTTGAATTGAATTTCTTGTTTTTATCTTTAGGTTCTAAATTTGCCGATAAATCTAATCGGTGGTAAGCAGGCATACGATATCCATTTCGTTCTGTATAATAAAACATCGTAGTACCATCTACTTGATACTTACCGCTAGGGAAGGTAATGGCATTGCCCGTATTATAGACAAAGGTAGCTCCTAAGCTCCAGCGTGGACTCACCTGATAAATTCCAACTAAAGAAATATCATGTGTACGATCTTGACGTGCTGCATACCAATTTCCGTCATTGATTTCAGCAAATTGACGTTCGCTTCGCGCTAAAGTATAACTTAGCCATCCGTTTAATTTTCCCTTATTTTTTCTTAGTAAAAACTCTACCCCGTACGCACGGCCTATCCCATTTAATAAATCGCCTTCAAAATATTTATTAGCTTGCAAATCGGCTCCATTTCTAAAATCAATTTGATTTCCCATAAATTTATAATAGGTTTCTACAGAAAACTCATAGCTATTATTGGCGAAATTTCTAAAGTATCCTAAAGCAACTTGGTCGGCGATTTGAGGTTTAATATTCAAACTGCTCACCACGTATTGGTCTGTAGGTAAACTTGAGGTCGTATTTGTCAATTGATGTAAATTCTGAGCAATCCGGTTAAAGCTTGCCTTCAAACTATGTGCAGGGCTCATTAAATAGGCTAATGATACTCGTGGCTCAACATTTAAGTAATGTTTAATGATGGATGCGTCATACAGTTCCTCCGACACAACTTCACCATCTTGATCAAATTGATAAAAGGTACCAGGACCTCGAACCATGAAATCATTTAAACGTACACCATAGATCATCGATAAATTTTCTGTAGGCTTCCACTCATGGGATATATAAGCTGCCGCTTCTATTCCACGCCTATCATCCACGAATATAGAATTCACGGCCGATTCTTCATTCGCATTTAAACTAGCTGGTTCAATATGCTGATTTAATACATTTACGCCGAATTTTAAGGTATGGTTATTATTTGGATAATAAGAAAAGTCTTGTTTTAGATTCCAATTTCTGATTTTAGATGCAATCGTAAAGTTTGAATCATCGTTATTTACATTCACATTATAGGTAAAATCACTATAAATCAAGGTGGTATTACTAAACAATTGATTATTTAATACATGATTCCAGCGAACAGTAGCCGTCGCATTTCCCCAATTAAACCCAAACAAATCAGAATAACCTAAATCATCCTTTCCAAAATATCCGGATAAGTATAACGTATTGCGATCGTTAAACTTATAATTCATTTTGGCATTCAAATCATAAAAATACAATTTACTCTGATTGACTGTTTCATCCTTGGAAAGCTTAAGAAACAAATCCGCATATGTTCTTCTACCACTCAACATAAAAGAACTCTTGTCTTTTACAATTGGCCCTTCTAATTTCAACCTAGAAGCAATAAGTCCTATACCACCCTCTCCAGCAAACTTTTTGTTATTCCCATCCAACATGCTAATGTCCATTACGGATGAAATTCGACCTCCAAACTGTGCAGGAATACCTCCTTTATAAAGGGTTGCATCTTTTATTGCATCGGAATTAAACGTTGAGAAAAAACCCAGTAGATGTGAGGAATTATAAACTGTAGCCTCATCTAAAAGAATCAAATTTTGATCACCTCCACCACCACGCACGTAAAAACTAGAACTACCTTCACCTCCTGAGGCTATACCAGGCATTAATTGAATTGTTTTTAATATATCTTTCTCCCCAAATATGACAGGTACAGATTTCAATTCTTCCATCGAAAATTTCAATGTTCCCATTTGCGCGGAAGTCACATTTTCATTTTCTTTTTTACCTGTAATCACAACTTCCTCGATCACACTAGAACGTGAATTCAGTTCAAATGTAAACTGTTGATTTTCATTCAACGTGACCACTTTACTCAATCCCTGATACCCCTGATAACTAATATCCAAGTTGTAAGTACCTGATGGAACAGTTAACGAATAAAATCCATAGTTATTGGTGTAACTACTGGTTTTCAATTCGGTAATTCGAATAACCGCACCTATCAACGTTTCCCCAGAATTAGCGTCTTTGATGTACCCACTTAAAGTCACCTTTTCCTGACTAATTCCTTGATGACAAAACAGCATCATTAGAAGAAATAAACTAAAAATTTTGCCAATTTGATGGCCGTATTGCAACCTAAATAAATACATCATTATTAAAAATAAAAAAGCCATTCTGAAGTTCAAAATGGCTTGTGTAGGTTTATAATCAAATTACGTGACCAAATATATTAATATTATTCAATAGCGCAAAACAATTATCCATTAAAGCCATTATAATCCTATTTAGAAAAATAATCTTTAAAAAATGCCATTTGATATAAAATAGAAGTACTCCAATAATCCCAATTATGTGCCCCAGGCATACTCAAATAGCGATGCGGAATATTTAAATAAGTCAGTTTTTCATGTAACTTATGGTTGACATCATGAAAAAAGTCATTGACACCGCAATCAAGAAATATAGCCAATGAATTGGGCTTTAATAAATGAGTCATTTCTATAATGGTGTGATTTTCCCAGCGTTCCTTATTTTCACTGTATTCGCCTATTTTAGCAGCCATATCCCAGTTATTAGGAAATGGGCGAATATCTACCCCTCCAGCTGTACTGCCTACAGCAGAAAACACATCCTGATGTTTTATTGCCAAATACAAGGCACCATGGCCCCCCATACTTAGTCCTGTAATACCACGCTGCTTTCTATCTTTAGCTACTGGGTAATGGCCTTCTACGTAGCTAACTAATTCCTTAGCCACAAAAGTTTCATATTGAAAGTTTTTGTCAAGGGGCGAATCCCAATACCAACTGCTATAGCCACCATCTGGACATACCACGGTTATTTGATATTGATCAACTAAGGATTTAATTGCAGGTACTTTAGTAACCCAATCGGCATAATTGCCTGAATATCCATGCAACAGGTATACTGTTGGAAGATTTTTGTTGATAGGTTGATCCGGTTGGATAACGACGACTTTAATGTCTTTGCCCATAGCCTTGCTATGTACGGCCACGGTATCTACTTTTGCGGCAAATGCAAATTGAATTCCTACCAATAAAAACAATAATGTCCATGTTTTTCTCATACGTACGCTAACTAGTTTAAGTTGTATTGATAAAGATAAGACTCTAAACCAAAAGGACGCTCACTTATTGTAAAAAAATGCGCTCCTTTTAAATCAAAGCCTATGGCTTCCCCTTGTGGTTCGGGTTGGTAGCTCAAGCGTTTATAGGGTTTACGCATTGCTTCAACTATAGATTCTTGTTGATCTCTTTTCCAATAATATATAGTTTTCAAATTCTTCACAATGACTTGAGAGCCATCTCTCGAAATATCCGCTGCAGTCACAAAGGTGAAAGGAAATTTACTGATTGGCTTTAACGTATCTGTAGGCTGATTTAGATTAAAGATATTCGTGAAATATAAGGTACTTTGAAACTCACGTTTACTAATGAGGTAACAACCATGGGTCCATGGATCAATAAACAAGGCTTCGGCATCTTTCGCTTTATCTGCATAAACCAAGGTCTTAACTTCGATTTGTTCTTGTTTCAAATGGTATTCTTTCCCATCCAATAATTCAAACACAGGTTCTTCGATCACAAACAATTTAATTTGTTTGCGAACTCCTCGATTATCGCCAATATCTGCTATTACCAGATACGACTTATTATCCTTCTCCAACCAGGCTATATCTTCGATATCAACCGATACGATACCTGATAGATTCAAAATCTTCACTAGTTTGCCTTGCTGATCTATAAGAAATATTCTGGCTTGATCTCCACTATCATTATGAACCCAATAACAATTTGGGTGTGTTTTGGAACTAATCAAGCCCGATAGTTCATTCAATTCTGGCGCAGTTACTTTACCCAAAGGGATTCTAGGAACGGTAATCAGATCCTGTCCTTTAGAAGGATTAATAATACATACGGATATAATTATTATTAGGATCTTAAGTTGAATATTCATGCAAAACTAAAAAATCTTTCTTTTCCTATTCAAGAGAACTAAAAGGAAAAGAAAGACTGCTAATAAATAGATATTTTATTGATTCTTAAAATTTTAACCACAATAACTAAAGTAATTAATTACCTGTAAAGGTAGCTAAAATCGCTGCTCGGTATGTGGAATCTTTTTCAGTCAATTCGAAAGATTTCTTATACGTATCCAATACGCCAAATAACTCGGCCTCTTTACCAGTCGAGTTATCAAAAAAGTATTTAAACGAGTAGGTACTTGCTTTGCTAAGATCTACAGCATCCTTATTGGAAGAAAAGACCAATGGATTTAAGGTTTCAGAAGTCATCTTAGCTGTGGTAGGCATCTGAAACAATTCACCTAATCCCTTTACTAAATTATCCGAAGCAGCGCCAATAGAACTAATTCGTACACTTCCTTTATGAAAACCAACTTCCCCATTAGGACTTCCGTCCACATTTAATCCGGGTACAATGTTTTTCAACACTTCAACCTTCAATCCTACAGTATCTTCTTTATATTGAGACTTAGCCTCGTAAATAACCGAAGAATCCGTTTGATTTGTTTCATTGATTTGAAAATACAAATGTACCTTATCAGCGGAAGTACTATTGGTCAGTGCTACTAATTTAGCAGATCCATGAGCTTCGGATTGTCCATCCGCTTGTTTCGCAGCTTGATTACATGAGCTTATTGAAAGCCCTATGCTCAAACATAATACAATAGCCAACTTTTTCATATTTATTCTTTCCTTGTTAAACAACTTGATAAATATAAAGTTTATTATTTTTTAATTAAGGCGTTATACATAATTTCCACCGGATGGTAAGACTTCCTTGCCAAGCCATCCTTGATCTGATGCCGACAAGAAGTTCCAGATGCAGCAATTAAAGTTGATTCTTCCGTTTTACGGATAGTAGGATAAAGAACCAATTCAGCCACTTTTTGTGACACTTCGAAATGTTCTTTCTCATAGCCAAATGAACCCGCCATACCGCAACAGCCCGAAGGAATTACCTCAACCTCATAATTCATTGGTAAAGACAATAAGCGTTTGGTATAATCCACTAGTTTAAATGCTTTTTGATAGCAATGCCCATGCAGCTTTATTTTTTGTACTTGCGCTGTAAATTGCTCCTGATGAATCCTTCCAGCATCCATTTCTTTCACTAGGAATTCATCGATCATAAACGTATGCGATGCCAGCGTCTTAGCTGCTACTTTCATCGAATCATCTACAAGATCCAAATATTCATCGCGGAAAGTTAATATGGCAGAAGGTTCAATACCTATTAGCGGGGTATCCCCAGAAATGATCTTTGAAGCTTGAGCTACATTTTTAATAGCAATTTCTTTCGCTTTCTTTACAAATCCTTTAGACAAAAATGTACGTCCGCTTTCCCCTATTTTTGGAACCAAAACTTCATAACCCAATGCAGTTAATAATTTGTAGGTTGTTTTTCCAATTTCACTATCGTTAAAATCTGTAAATTCATCGCTATATAAATACACCTTACGAGCGGAGGAAATCACTTGCTGTTTTCTTGCCCATACAGAAAATGGCGTACCTGCAACCGCTGGCAAAGAGCGCTCCGGCGCAAATCCAACCACAGACTTTATGATCGAAGAAGTAAATGAATTGGTTGCAAAGAAATTATAAATAGGTGCAACCATTGAACCCAATTTCTGCGATTGCGTAAAATTGGCAATCAACTTAGAGCGAAAGGAACTTCCGTTCGCATCGTAATAATGCTGTAAAAATTCGGCTTTCATCTTCGCGATATCCACACTGGAAGGACATTCAGTTTTACAGCCTTTGCAGCTTAAACATAAATCCATCACCTCCTTCAATTCCTCATGATCAAACTTATTCTGCTGCGTTGAATTGGTCAAAAACTGCCTCAACATATTTGCACGAGCTCGAGTTGTATCTTTTTCATCACGGGTAGCCATAAAAGATGGACACATCGTTCCACCACTAATTTCCGATTTACGACAATCGCCAGAGCCCGAACATTTTTCAGCTAAACGGAGAATGCTTTCATCTTTCGTAAAATCAAAGTAGGTTTTAATCCCTTTTCCGTCTTGCACAACATCATAGCGTAATTGCGTATCCATGGGTGGAGTATCGACAATCTTCTTGGCATTAAATATAGCATTTGGATCAAATATATGCTTGACTTCCAATAGCAAATGATAAACCTTCTCTCCCAATACTTTACCAATAAACTCCCCTCTCAACCTTCCGTCTCCATGTTCTCCACTCAATGAGCCATTATACTTCAACACAAGATCCGTCGTTTTTTCAAGTACTCGTCTAAACTGTTGGCGACCTTCATTCGTTTTTAAATTAATGAATGGTTCTATGTGTAATTCACCAGCTCCCGCATGTGCATAGTACGAAGCATGAATCTGTTCCTCCTGCAATAACTGCTGAACATCCCGTACATAATTGGGTAAATCAATAGGTGATACCGCACAATCTTCAATTAAATTGACCGGTTGGCTATCACCAGGTAAATTACGAATCAACCCTAAACCAGCTTTACGAACATCCCAAACTAAATTTGTTTTAGCTACCCCTGTGATAAAAGGATACGCGTAGCCTAATCCCAAGGCTTTCAACTCTTCGGTCAGTTTCGTCGCTTTATCATGAATTTCTTCACTGGTATTTCCTCTAAATTCAATAATTAATAAAGCTTCGGGATCCCCTTCAATAAAAAATCGATTATATTGGTAAGTTGGATGTCCTTTCGTGAAATCTAAAATATACTTATCCACTAATTCAGAAGCCTCAGGCTGATTTCTCAAGGCAACCACATTCCCATGCATACATTCCACCATATCGTTGAAATGAACACATAACAGGCCAATTTCACTTGGAGGTAGCGCCATTAACTGGATTTTCGCTTCCGTAATAATTCCTAAAGTTCCTTCTGATCCTGCGAGTATTTTACATAAATTGAATGGTTCCGATTGATCCATCAACACATCCAACGCATAACCTGTATTTCTTCTCGTAATATCTTTCTTTGGATATCCAGATTGGATAGCGTCTATATTTTCCTTATTCGTTAATAATTCGTTGATGGAACGGTAGATTTCACCTTCACGACCATGAGAGGATAATTTCTGAAAATAACTCTGTTCAGTCAGCGATTCAAACAATACTTCCTGTCCATTGTCTAATAAAACTTGAGCGCTCAATAAGTTTTGACGCGTATCTCCCCATACGATCGAATGCAGTCCCGAAGAATTATTACCGATCATGCCGCCAACCATCGCCCGATTTGCAGTCGATGTTTCAGGACCAAACATTAAGCCCATGGGTTTTAAATAAGCATTCAAATCATCCCTAATAACCCCTGGTTGTACCCTAGCCCATTTTTCGGCTACGTTTACCTCCAATATGTTATTGAAAAACCTAGAAATATCGATAACAATACCATCTCCTACCACTTGACCAGCCAAGGAAGTCCCAGCAGTCCTAGGGATTAAGGTTACGTGTTCTTCATGAGCAAATTGAATTAATTTTTTCAAATCGCCAGTTTCATGAGGGATACAAACCGCTAATGGTATTTGTTGATAAACAGAAGCATCAGTAGCATATGCTAACCGCATAGTTTGATGCAGACTTAAATTTTCATCATAAAACAATTCTCCAATTAGAGATTGAGCAAGAGCTTCTAATTTTAATTTCACAGACACTATAAGATAGATTGATAAACAAACTTACACATTGTTTCACAAAAAATAAGCTTGGAAACTCATTTAATATCCATTTTTAGGATGTTTAACAACTATTAACCATTATCGATACTAGGATATACCGATTGAACACTAAAATTTCTCTCTGAATAAAATTCTAAATTTAACTATAAATTTTGAATTTAATTCGGAATTACCGATATTCGCAAGCTATGGCAAAATTAGAATACTCCCTCGATCAGATTGACTTACAGATCCTAAGAATCATGCAAGATAACGCACGTACTAACAATGCGGATATCGCCCGTGAATTAGGCATGGCTCCATCTGCTATCCTTGAACGCGTAAAAAAACTAGAGCAAAAGGATGTAATCCTGCAATATAACGCAAGAATAAACCCTGCAGCATTAGATCAAAAAATGCTTTCTTTTATTTTTATCAAAACACAAGATATCATCGGAGTACAAAAAGTAGGGTTACTTTTAGCAGAAATCCCAGACGTATTAGAAGTTCACGACATTGCTGGTGAAGACGGGTACCTGATCAAAGTTAGAACCAATGATTCTGCAGGTTTGGTAGATTTAATGAGAAATACCTTAAGTAAAATTGAAGGAATTATCTCTACACGTACCACCATTGTTTTAGAAACAGTAAAAGAAGATAATAAATTAGTTATTCCGAGTAAAGATTAAGTAAGCATGGTTAAATCTGCAAGTCCGACTGTAGGAACAATCATATTTGCATACGCAGTAGTCTATATCGTATGGGGGTCTACCTTTTTCTTTATTGAGAAAGCATTACATGCTTTTTCTCCATTTGTATTGGGTTCCATCCGCTTTATTATTGCCGGCGCATTATTAATGGCCTATTGTAAGTTTAAAGGATATACCTTATACCTTAAAAAGCCCGTTAAGGATGCTGCCATGGTCGGATTTTTACTTCTTTTTATTGATATGGCTGCGATTATATGGTCCGAACAATACATTTCAAGTGCCATTGTATCCATACTATCCGCAGCAACTGCCATTTGGTTTATAATTCTAGATAAACCAAAATGGAAAGAAAACTTTTCATCAGTGCCCACGCTGCTTGGATTAATCTTAGGATTTATAGGTGTGTTGATGCTATTTGCCGAGCAGATTTTCGCTCCTGAAGCAGAGTCTGCACAAAGTGAAAATAAGCTGATTGCCATGATTGTCCTAACCATTGGAACGATTGGCTGGACAGTAGGATCTTTGCTCTCCAAATACAGTAAAGAAAATAAAAAGAAAAAAAATCAAGAAAAAGATCATCCTAAAAATCAGGAAGAAGATTTACATGTCATGGTCAAAACGGCTTGGCAAATGGTCGTTGCAGGAATAGCGTTTACCACCGTCGCTTTATTAAATGGGGAATATAGTCGGTTCCAACCCGAGCTTGTAGAACCTGAATATTGGGCAACTATGATTTATCTCGCTTTAATGGGGTCGATTCTAGCCTTTAGCTGTTACATCTTTTTATTACAAGTACGTCCTGCTACTGAAGTTAGTACTTACGCCTATGTAAATCCTATTGTCGCTCTAATATTGGTTCATTTTTTTACCGACCATTTAGTTAGTAGAATGCAAATCATTGGTTTGGCTGTCGTATTATTCAGTGTATTGCTTATGAATTGGAATTTATATGTCAACAGTTCCATGATTAAAAACTACAAAAGGAAACGTAAAATTCAAAAGCTTCGAAACATGGCTCCTAAGAGCAGCATCCCACGTATTATAGAAGTGGCTGAATTTGGGAAAAAGAAACCAAAAAATCCAAAAACAGAGCACAACCCAAATCAAACTCCAGATCTGAATCCTTAACTAATAGAAACTAATGTCCGCCATTCGTATGGTAGGAATCATTCACTTCTGGTAATTTGTTGGATTAGCATGAACAAAATAACCCAACTTTGAAGATCTTCAAAAAATAAACGGCTGGAACAATTGCTCCAGCCGTTTCATTTATGTATTCTACCCTAATTTTAATATCCTAATGCATCTACTTCTGCAAGATGCGTGTATGCATGAGTTCCAAAATTATCTTTCAGATTCAATTTGATTTTTTTCAAATATTGAGGTTCAATATCGAAAGTTTGCATAGCATCTTCAAACTGTTGCATCACTTGATTCTCAGCCAATGTGATCCAAGTTGTTCCATCTTTGGATCCTAAGATATCGAAAGTTTTAAATCCAGTAGAATTACCTTGACGTTTAGTCAACCCGATTTTAGTAACGTAAATCTCCCCAGCAAAGTCGATCTCTGCCCAATGTGGAAAATTAGGTGCTGCCGCATCGTATGGTGTATGCCAAAAGGTAGCTGTATTACCATCCACGATTGCACCAGGTACCCCAGTCGATTCTCCCGTATGAATGGAAGAAACCTTAGCTGTCCAACCTGTTTTTGCATGCGCTTTTTCGATTACTGCCGCAAGGTATAATATAGTACTACTTCCAGATCTAAATTTATAACCAATTGTATTATCTGCTTTCAATGCGAGCATATACTGTTTGGATAAGTCAAAATCTGTAGGATTGTAGGTGATAGTTAAATAGTCTGAATTCGTTGTCCCTGCTTTAATAACCGCAGAAGATTTATCGATGCTGTAACTTCCAGCTGGAAAAGGCAAATACGGTTCCAAGCCAGACAATTCACGCACTCTATTTACACTATCTAAGGCTAAAGGATCTTGAGTAAAAGTAACTTCAATATCTTCAGCAGGATAACCTACCCCACCATAATTTACTCGAAAAGCATCCTTACGCTCTTCAATTTGAGGAAACAAAACCAAGTCTTGAACTCCATTAGCTGCCTTTTGCACCGACAACCAAGCTTGCTCTCGGGTGTCATTATTCTCTTCATAGGTTGGCACATCTTCTTTACAAGAAGTTAAGCTGCACAATCCGAGACAAATTGCTATTATTGATTGATTAATTTTTTTCATAATGTTAAACTGATTAATATCCAGGAATTTGAACCAATTGTTTGTTTCGATCTAATTCCATTTGATGCCAAGGCATAAAGTAGTTTTTATCGTTCCATACGGCACGATTCACGGCCACTACACGCTTATGAAAACCAGGATCGCTCAAAGAAGTTCCCTTCGTCATATCCATTCCAGTAATTGCACCGCCCTGTCTATAACCATCTTGATCAGCTACTTTCCAACGACGAACATCAAAATAACGTTTACCTTCAAAACATAATTCTATACGACGTTCCATGCGAATTTCTTCACGTACCCTTGCTTGCGACAATCCACTTTCCAATGCTGGTAATCCTGCACGAGTTCTTACTTTGTTTAAGTAAAGTAATACATCCGCATGATTGGGTTGAGACTCATTCAATGCTTCTGCATAATTCAAGTACAGCTCCGACATACGAATCAACATCGCGGCTCTATTGGTTACACTCGGTGGATTAAAACCGTATCCAGGATGAAGATTTTTTCTTGCAGTATATCCAGTTTTAGGCCAGTCACGTGGTGCTCCATTTTTACCTGAGTTACCCGAAGAATAAAACTCTACACGAGTCATATTGGCTTTAGCAATCCCTGGTATGATCGATCCATTAAAAGTGATGTAAGCATAGAAACGGGGTTCACGATTGGTGTACATCGTATTTGTGCCATTCACATAATATTTATTTCCAGTAGAAGCATATGTGTTTTCATTATAACTGGAACTTTGACTAATGGTCAAACCATTATCCATTCGGAAATCATCCACCAACTCTTGAACAGCAGCCAAACCATTATATGGTGTTCCAACTACCGCTCTAGGTGCCGCATGACGCTCCCATTGCTCTCTTTGCGTATTTGGTCTAATCCACACACCTTCTTTTTGATAACCATCCCAGAACACATCACGAACCGAGTTAAAGGCGGTTTCATACGCATCTGCTCCCTGTTTAACAAATAAACCTTTGCCATTTGCTTCAGCCAAATCTATAGCAGCTTTAGCTTGAGTTGCTGCTACTCCCCACTTGGAAGCATCATAAGTTGGATTAATCAATTGTTTACCATCCAAATTTCTCCAATTGGACATATCGGTGTTTCCATTATACAATGGACTGGCATTAAACAAAGTTATTTCAGATTTCACTGCCTCTGCGACCATCTTATTAATTCGTCCCAATTGGGTACCATCAGGTGTATTGGTCGATAACTGATAGTGCTCCGCAGGAAGATCCACCAATGCTTCATCTATTAATCCCAAAACAAAGGTCACACATTCATCCCATGAACTACGAGGAATTTGATAATTGCTTGCAGCTGCTTCATCCACATTCATAGGCATGATAACAATAGGTCCATGCATTTTCATGACAGCCCAATAATAATAGGCTCTTAAAAATCGTGCTTCAGCTTTGTATTGTTTCACAAGAGTCGCACCATTCTCAGCCAATAGCAATTCATCACATTTATCTACATTATCGATAAATATTTGACATTGTCTTATTTTGTTATAGTACGTGACGTAGGAAGTCGTCACATTATCTGCCGACAAGGCGCCAGAGTTTTGTGCAAATTCCTGCCAATTGGAAATATCCATCTCATCTGTAATTGCTGACCAATAAAACCCATAAGGTTGATCCCAAACATCTTCGATAGGTGAATATAATCCTCCCCAATAATTCTCGGTTTGCGCACGATTGGAAAATATAGTTTCAATATTTAGTAAATTATCCGGTTGTGCGTCAAAAAATTTATCATTACAGCCTGTGAAAGTTAGTGACGATGCTGTCAATAACAAGGCTACTTGTATACTCTTATAATTTAATTTCATCACTAGTCTTATTTAAAGTTAAGTCTTAATCCCATGTTATATACTCTGGTAATAGGATAGACAACTCCTCTTCCATCGCCAATTTCTGGATCCCAGAAATCCCATTTTGATACGGTGAATAAATTATTTCCATTCACATACAAACGAAGTTTTGCCAATCCCAAACGATTCAACCAACCTTTTTCTGTAAAGTTATAGCCAAATTCTGCTTGTTTAAGACGGATATAGTCTGCACGGTTAATCCACCAGGTACTGCCATAATAATTGGTTGTCACAGTCTCATTTGTTGACAATCGAGGATATAGTGTTTCAGCATCTGGGTTTTCCGGATTCCAACGATCTAATAAACTTGTATACATATTTCCATAGGTAGCTCCTTGAGAAAATGGAGTTACGGAGAATCCACTAGAATAATTTAAATCCACCATTCCGGCTCCTTGGAAAAATAAGCTCATATCGAAACCCTTATAACCACCACCTAAAGTAATACCATAAGTAAGTAATGGTGTTGAACCATAACCTATAGCTGTTTGGTCATTTGAATTGATGATTCCATCACCGTTCAAATCTTTATAACGGATATCTCCAACACGCACATCACCTGCTTGAGAAGCTGAATTTGCAATTTCATCATCTGTTTTAAATAATCCTTGATCGATATATCCAAAACGTTGTGAAATACGATGCCCTTCACGATCTAAATATGGAAATGCCCAAGGTGGTAAATTATCTTTCACAACTCTATTGGAATTGTAATTCATAGTACCACGTGCCATAAAGAAACCGTTTTCCATTTGCTTATTGTATTCAAGCGTCAAATCAATCCCTTTATTTGCAGTTTCTCCAATATTTCTATAAGGCACATTGCCTGAGTTATAGCCAGAAACATAAGGAATATCCAAGCCACGCATTAACACACCTTCACGATCTTCTTTAAATAATTCCGCAATAAATTGCAATTCGTTGTTAAATAAATTGATTTCAAAACCAATATTATGTCTGAACGATGTTTCCCAGGTTACATCACCACGCAATAAAGATTCCGTATATCCGCTAAATCCACGTTGAGATCCTGGAAGACCAAAATTATAACCTCCTCCTTCTTGCGCATAGCGCGTCAAGAACAAGAAACGATCATTGGTATTTGAATTTCCTGAAGTACCATAAGAATACCGCAATTTCAAATGACTTATCGTTTCTTTCAATGGTTCAAAGAACGCTTCATTCGAAACAACCCATCCTAAACCGACAGAAGAGAATAATCCAAAACGATTATTTGGCGTAAAATTATCTGATCCAGAGTACGAGAAGTTGGTTTCAAATAAATACTTGGTATTATAGCCATAAGTAGCACGTCCTACTAATGTACGAGCGCGGTATGGAATTGCTTTGGTATAATTATCGACTCTAGTAGCCGCATCAGAGAAATCCGATTGATTAAATAATAACAATCCAGAAACATCATGTAAGCCAAACGAACGACCATAATTTAAGGAACCTTCCGAATACAAACGACGAGTAGAAGAGCGACCTAAACCAAAACTCAAATCAGGTGAACCTGTTTCTGTATTGGTTAAGATTAAATTCCCATCAGGATCTCTACCCTCTGCAAAATAAGAAGGCAAATTCCTGCTTCTAGTAAGTATGGATTCTACCGTAGCATCAAATGCAAACAATACATTGGCACTTAATCCTTCCGTAATAAACCCAAGTTGCTGAGTCAATCGCATATTTGAACGAACCACATTATCATATCGGTTATTAATACCCGATTGCGTTAGGGCTTTGTAAGGATTTTCAGTAGCTCCTTTTACAAAAGACCATTCACCTGTCGAGTATTGAACTGGAATCACATGAGGCGAAGTTTGTGTAGCGAGTGCGAAAATATAATCTCTTCCACGAGCGGGTTCATTAAAGTTTTTCAAATAACCGTTAATACCAAAATCTATTTTAGTATTAGGTGTTACGTTGACCGTTAAATTACTCGTGAAATTAAAACGATCTTCTTTTAATGCTGAATTGTAGTTTTCAATATCTGCCGTTCTAAACTGTCCGGTTTCATTGTAGTATCCTAAAGATAAGTAGTATTGTGCAATATCTGCTCCTCCTGTAATATTTAAGTTAGCCCGATTATTCGTGGCATTATTTTTAAACAACTCCTTATACCAATCCACATTCGGGTATAAATCTGGATCTTCTCCTGTACGATGTTTTTCAATGATATCTGGTGCATAAAATGCATTTTTACCCCGCATAGTAAGCCCTTCATTGAACAATTCCATGAACGTCGGTCCATCAACGAATTCAGGTAAATAGGTAAAACCGGTAATCCCCTGCTGTAGTTCGGCAGAAATTTGAGGCTTTCCCGCTTTTCCTTTACGCGTATTGACAATAATTACCCCGTTTGCTCCACGTGTACCATAAACGGCCGTTGCAGTAGCATCTTTCAATATCGTAAAGCTTTCGATATCCTCTGGATCAATATTATTGATATCGCGGTCAGGAACTCCATCCACAATCAATAATGGAGATTGTGGAGAACTGGCAAAAGTAGCTACCCCACGTACAAATAAATTTGCACCACCACTTCCGGGTCCACCACTTCGTTGAGTCGCCACTACCCCTGCTAATCGCCCCGCAATGGCGGTTGACAAGTTGGCTACAGGAACTTTTAGTTCCTCTCTTTTAATCGTGGCTTGTGAACCTACGTTACTTGCTTTTTTCTGAGTACCAAAACCCACAACTACAATTTCATCAATACCCGCCAAATCTTCCTCCAAGGTAACTGTAATGTCCTTCTGACTTTCAGTGACAGTAACTTCTTGGACAATAAATCCGACAAGCTTAAATGTTAGCACAGTATTGTTTGGAACTTCCGCGACAAATCGACCGTTTACATCTGTGGATGTAAACGCTTTAGTTTGTCCCTTTAAAGAAACCGTAACGCCTTGCAATACGTTTCCAGCGGCATCTTTAACCGTACCTGTAAATAAACTCTGTAGTAAATAAGCTTCTGAAACATCATACGAAGACAAAGTACGTTCATGAAAAGCAGCACTGGTACCTATTGGGTACATCTGACTTAACAATAAAGCAACAATGGATGCTCGACCATAATGAGGGAAATGCTTGACTGCAGTAACCCATGGTTTGTTAATTGGTTTACTTTTTTTCATCTGATAATTAGTGGTTTTTTTGATTATAATCGTAATTATACAGAGTAAATTTTAAATAAAAAACTGCAAACGTTTGCGCAATTTTAACAAACTTTTAACCTTATATTTAATGTTTAAATTAAGCAATCGTTTGCATGAATTTTTTTTAATTAACATATAGTTGTTTAACCACTTGTTTAATGATTAGGTATTATTTTATTAAATAAGTGGTTTAAACAGGATTAGGGTTAATAATTATACGTTTAGGTCTGCGAATTGAAAATATATCAACTGTAAATCCAAGCAAAAATGCACTTCAGCTAGCAAATTTAATTTATTGTGAAACAATAAATTAAACAGACTTATTGATATGCGCTGTTGTCACAATTACATGTAAAGAAGATATTTAATTTAAAATTTTGAAGAAATAATTTAGGGCCAGAGTTTCATTTGTAAATAAAATACACGAAAACAAGAGATTAAATAATGAAGCAACCCAATCTTTTTAAGCAAAAAGAAACCTCGTCAATCGCTTGACGAGGTAACCTAAAATAATCTATTGTGGCCAACCACGATAGATGTTTAATCCGTTTAGAATCCTATCGTTTGCCCATGATGAATTACAGCATTCTTTTTCACTACAACAATACCGTCACAAATCGTATATTCCGGAAAATCACCATCTGGTAAATGAATACCACCTTTAATTCGGACATCATTTCCTATGCGGCAATTTTTATCTAAAATGGCATTTTCAATATAGCAGCGTTCGCCAACTCCTATCGGTGGAGGTTGCTGACTGTTCGTCATTTCTACTACATCGGTAAGTTCTTCATAGTAATCGGTACCCATCATATACACCTTTTTAATCACCGATCCACTGCCTATTCGAGACCGAATACCGATGACAGATTGTTGTATTTTTTCTGCCAATAATATACAACCATCTGCAATAATCGTATTATTCAAGGTCGTACCAGAAACTTTCGAAGGGGGTAACATCCTTGCTCGAGTATAGACTGTTTCCCCAAATAAATTGAAGGATGGGATATCTTCTGTCAGGCCAATATTCGCTTCAAAAAAGGAAGAAATTGTTCCAATATCAGTCCAGTAATCATCGAACTGATAGCTTAATACTTTGCAATTATCAATAGCATCTGGAATAATTTCTTTACCGAAATCCATCCCTTTGTTTTCCGCCAATAAACGACGCATGACACCTTTCGTAAAAACGTAGATACCCATGGAAGCCAGGTAATTACGCCCTTGATGTTGCAATTCATCAGGTACTTCTGAAGTCCATTCAGGCAATAAATCCTTAGCTGGTTTTTCGATAAAAGACACCACTTCATTGACTTCATTGGATTTTAAAATACCAAAACCTGTGGCTTCCTTTGCCGTCACGGGAATGGTAGCAATGGTAATTTCTCCGCCATTTTTGACATGAAAATCGACCATAGCCGAATAATCCATCTGATAAAGTTGATCTCCAGAAAGAATGAGCACATAGTCATAATCTACATTAATTAGATTTTTTTGAGTGCGACGAACTGCATCTGCCGTGCCCTCAAACCAAGAATCACCTTCGCTCGTTTGTTCTGCAGCAAGAATGTCTACAAACCCATTACTAAAAATGGAAAAATTATAGGAATTTTTGATGTGCTTATTCAACGATGCTGAATTAAACTGGGTAAGCACAAAAATCTTATTATATCCTGAATTCAAACAATTTGAAATAGGAATATCCACCAACCTATATTTTCCAGCAATTGGAACAGCGGGTTTTGAACGCTGATCGGTAAGCGGATAAAGACGTGTACCTCTACCGCCGCCTAGTACAATGGAAACAACTTTATGCGCCATATCATTTAAGTAATTGATTATATAACTCGATGTATTTACTTGCCGATCGATCCCAGGAAAAATCTAATTCCATCGCTCGCTGCCTTAATAATTTCAAAATATCCTTGTTCAAGCATGCTCCTATTGCCCTATCTAGCGCTAAGGCTGCCTCTCTGGCATCCACTTCATCAAAAACAAACCCATAGCCATCTTCCGATAAATCTATAACCGTATCTTTTAATCCTCCAATTTTTCGAACCACTGGTATGGTACCATATTTCAATGCATACAATTGATTCAGACCACAGGGTTCTACTCGTGAGGGCATCAATAACATATCCGAGGCTGCATATAGCTGATGGGCCAATTGTTCATTATAACCAAAATATACTGCTAGATGTTTTTGATAAGCTGATTTCAATTGACTTATTTGTTCTTGAATCAGTTCATCACCTGAACCCAAAATAAATATATTTACCTGCCCATCATGCTGATCATATACAAGATTTACAATCTCCGCTAACAAATCAGCCCCTTTTTCTGCGGCAAACCGCCCTATATAACTGATTAAAGGTAACTCTGGATCAAGTTGATATTCTTTAGTTATAGCTAATTTGTTGCGATATTTACCTTCCTCTACGGTTTCTTTTTGGTAATTGGATGGAATTAATCGATCAATGGCAGGATCCCAATAGGCCACATCGATTCCATTTACAATTCCTGTACTTTTTCCGCGTTCATCAAAAAATAAATCTTGCAGTCCATTAGCTTCTTGATACAATTCGGTTAAATACCCTTCAGACACAGTCGTATAGGCATCACAACACTTGATAGCCGTGGCCAAAGGGTTAATCAATCCCCCCCAATCAAGCAGTCCCCATTTCCAAGTATCAAATCCTGGAAGAATAATTCCTTTATTCCAATTCATCCAACCTTGATATTGGCCATTATGCACTGTAAACACCGTTTTCACCGAAGCAAATACGTTGAATTCAGTACTATGCTTAGTCAAGAATGGAATTAAACCCACATGATGATCATGACAATGTATGATATCAGGTTGAATATTATTTACTTTTAAATAATGTAAGCAAGCATGCTGAAAAGCGATCCATTGCTCCGCCTCATCCGGATAACAATAGATTTCTGCTCGATCCAATAAATTAACGATTCGGATCAAGTATAAAGGAAATCCAAGTATATCCGTTTTCTCTTTTAAGACCTCATAGGTCAATGGATTAGAGCCTTGAAAAAAAGTTCCTTCAGCGACCAGATCAAATTCCTGTTCTTGCGTAAATTTACGATCGTAAAAAGGCATGATCAAGGAGGCGTCAACCCCCAAGTTTCTTAAATATTTGGGCAATGCCCCTACCACATCCGCCAATCCTCCAACCTTTGCGACTGGAAAACACTCTACGCTTAAATGGATAACTTTCATGATCCTAATTTTCTTTTAAATACTAAACCACTTAAAGGAGGCAAATCTATGACCATCGATTGCGATTGATTCATCCAATGAATTGCTTCCGCTTTAACGCTACTCCGAATACCAACTCCGCTCCCATGGAAAGACAGATCATCCGAATTGAGTACCAACTCCCACTGGTCCAAATGGGGTACTCCAACCCTGAAACTGGTCCGAACCACTGGTGTTAAATTTAGCACAATCAACAAATCGTTGTCTAGATCATGTCCTCTTCGGACATAAACAAACACACTGTGCTGTTGATCATTATTGTCAATCCAAAAAAATCCTTCTGGACTGAATGCCTTTTCATATAATGCAGGATACGTTTTATAAACTCGATTTAATTCTTTAACTAATTTTTGCAATCCGGCATGTGGTTTATACTGCAACAAATGCCAATCTAAGGATTGATTCACATTCCATTCGGAAGTCTGACCAAATTCACCACCCATAAAAAGTAATTTGGTTCCACTAAACGTATACATATAAAAAAACAAAGACCTTAGATTGGCGAATTTTTGCCAATCATCACCAGGCATTTTGTAAATCAACGACTGTTTCCCATAGACGACCTCATCGTGAGATAAGGGCAACATAAAGTTTTCTGTAAAAGAATAAACGGTAGCAAAGGTTAGTTTTTGATGATGAAAACTTCGATTGATCGGATCTTCTTTAAAATACGACAAAGTATCATGCATCCAACCCATCATCCATTTCATTCCAAAACCTAGCCCATTCTGAAAAGTGGCTCGGCTCACCCCTGGCCAAGAAGTAGACTCTTCGGCGATCGTTTGCACTTGAGGGAAATATTTGGATACACCTTCATTTAGTTCTTTCAAAAATGTAACCGCCTCTAAATTTTCATTTCCTCCAAACTCATTAGGCTCCCATTCGCCCTCTTTTCTAGAATAATCCAAATACAACATCGATGCGACTGCATCTACCCGTAAACCATCGATATGGTATCGTTCTAACCAGAAAAAAGCATTGCTGATCAAGAAGGATTTCACTTCATTCCTACCATAATTAAAAATGTAGGATTTCCAATCCGGATGATATCCTTTTTTAGGATCCTCATGTTCGTACAAGTGTGTACCATCAAACTGATAAAGTCCATGACTATCTCCCGGAAAATGCGATGGGACCCAATCTAAGATCACCCCAATTTGATGCTTATGGAGCTCATCAATCAATGCCATTAATTCCTGAGGACCTCCATATCGCGAGCTGGCAGCAAAAAAGCCAGTTATTTGATACCCCCAAGACGGGTAGTATGGATGTTCCATGACCGGCATGAATTCCACATGTGTAAACCCCATTTCTTTCACATAAGGAACCAAACGTTCTGCAAGTTCCAAGTAGCTGAGAAACTGATCTGGTGAATCTGCCTTTCGCATCCAAGACCCCAAATGCAATTCATAGACCGAAAATGGCCGATCTAGCGCATTCGTTTCCCGCCGGTTATACAACCATTCTGAATCTTCCCAGGCAAACCAGGTACTTGACACAATAGAAGCGGTACTAGGCGGTATTTCAGCCATTAATGCAAATGGATCCGCTTTTTCAAGCAGCTCTCCAGTATTAGATTTAATTTTATATTTATAAACCTCCCCATTTCCAAGGTCGGGAATAAATCCTTCCCATATCCCACTACTATCCCATCGAACATGCAAAGGATGGGAATATGGATTCCAACCATTAAAATTTCCTATGACGGATACTTGGGCTGCATTAGGAGCCCATACCGCAAAATAAACTCCTTTAATTCCTTCTACGATCAGTTCATGAGCACCAAATTTCTCATATAGTTTATAATGTCTTCCTGATTTGAATAAGGAAACATCAAAATCTGATAGTAAGGAGTATACTTGTACGGGATTTGTCATATGTAGGTTTATTTGTCCTATTGTTATTGAATAATCACTTTCTTAAAATCCTGTTCCACAGATACATAATTTAACCCTTCGGCATCTTGTTGAATGGCTAATTTTCTTCCGTCTACGGTAATTTGATTCACCTGAAAAGGTAAACCAATGAGATATAAATGAAAATCACTGAAATGTGGGGTATATAAGCCTTGCTCCCCTTGAACAATAGATAATGACATAGCTTGACAGTCCATCATCAAATGCTTTTCGGTGTAAACATCTTGTTCATACGCAAAAGTTTCGCCATGATCGACATACAAATAAGTTTCATGTTGCCCTAACGCATAATATAAAGTCAATTTCAAAGAATCCAATTTTCGTTCACCAGTGAATTGCATCACAGGAAATTCAGGAATTAAACTTCCGCCACGAACAAAAATTGGCATTTCATCCATAGGTGTAGCCACCGTATGTTCTTGTCCACCAACATACGCTTTTTGATTAAAATAATAATACCATAACCCTTCAGGCAGGTAAACAATTTTACTCACTTGACCAGGATGTAAAACTGGAGATACGAGGATATGATGTCCAAAACCAAACTCTTCTTCTCGCTGTAAATTTTTATCAATATGTTGCTCCAACAAGGCTATTGGACGCAAAATAGGTTCTCCATATTTATGCTGTAACCAAAAAGTACTGTAGATATACGGCAACAATTGATACCTGAGTTCTATAAATTTCTTACATATCGCTTCCCATTCAGGACCAAAACTCCAAGGTTCCCGATCCCGAGTATCTCCGGCAGAATGCACACGCATAAATGGTGAAAATACCCCAAACTGCATCCACCGCGTATATAATTCCCCATCAGGTTCTCCCGTAAATCCTCCAATATCCGTACCGCAGAACGACAAGCCAGACACCGACAATCGTTGTAACTGTAAAGTTCCTATTCTTAAATGTTCCCAAGTGGCTACATTATCCCCTGTCCAAACCGATGAATAACGTTGCGTACCTGCATATGCTGCACGCGTAATAGTAAAAGGTCTCTTATTTTTATATAATTTCTTTAACCCGTCATAAGTCGCGCGTACCATTTGCATTCCATAGATATTATGGGCTTTGCGGTGTGATCCACGGTTACCATCAAATTGATGCCGTACATCATCAGGGAAGGTCCCACGGCCAAAGACTGCAGGTTCATTCATATCATTCCAAAATCCAGCAACACCATCTTCAACGAGCCCTTTATATAAGGTTCCCCACCATTGGCGGACCTCCGGATTGGTATAATCGGGAAATTGACAACGTCCAGGCCATACAAATCCTTCCATAAAATAATCATCCCCACGTCGGCAGAAATAATTATTTTCCTGACCTTGTTTGAAAACCCAATAATTATCATCCACTTTAATCCCTGGGTCAATCATTACCACTGTTTTAAAGCCATTCGCTTGCAAGTCGGCAATCATTTTTTTCGGATCCGGGAAATAGCGCTTATTCCAAGTGAAACAGCGATAACCATCCATATAGTCGATATCCAAGTAAAGGGCATCGCAAGGAATTTCCCTTTTTCTGAATTCATAAGCTACTTCACGAACCTTATTTTCTGGGTAGTAACTCCAACGACATTGATGATAACCTATAGCCCAAAGTGGCGGCATATAATGTGTTCCGGTCAAACGATGATATCGTTTCACCACATCCATTAATTGTGGCCCATGAATATAGTAATATTGTAACTCGCCACCCTCCGACCAAAAGCTCGTCTGTGTCGGATTTTCTGAGGCAAAATCAAAGTATGTTTTAAACGTATTATCAAAGAATATCCCGTAAGCCTTTCCTTCGGTAACTCCTAAATAAAACGGAATGGTTTTATATAATGGATCTTGGTTGAAAGCATAAGAGTAGGTGTCAGAATTCCAGTTTTTAACCCTTCTTCCCCTTAGATTCAGATTGGAAGCTTTATCTCCAAGTCCAAAAAACACTTCATCTGCTTTCGCTTCTTTCGAACAATACACATAGTATCCACCAAAATCTGGATTTTCCTCCCAGTGCATCGCCGCTGAATCTGTATTGATTTGCTGATCCTCTTGTTCACCAAAAGAGATAAAGAAGTTTGACTTTTTGACAAAGCAAGTGACAGCACTTGTTTTTACCAGGTAGTACTCCTCATTCTCCTCCACTTCACAATGCACATAAAATTCTGTTTTAGAACTGATGGCATAAGAAAAATCAGCTAAAAAAACACCTTCAGGTGCCAAACGTACCCGAATAATTTCCTCTGTAAATACCTTAACTTCTACTTTAGAACGTCCGTCTGTAAAATAGAATGCACTCCCATCCTGCACATAGCCACTTACACGACTCAAAAACTGTTTTTCTATCCTTGGTAAATCGAGAACTGGGTTATTTACGTGTTGTATTCCGTCTTCCAACGAATCCGTGTGCGGTAAAAGGTCGTTCGCAAAATCTTCCTTTTTTGTAGTATCAGCCATAGTTATAAAATCATGATTAGTAAAGGACAAGTCTTAATTGTCGTTTTAAATTACAATATATTTTGTACAAAACCATTATAGATTAGAAAATAGTTAACCTTTAAGGAATAATTTGTCTAGGATTGCCTACAAGCGATTTTCATTGTTTAAACAGCTAAAAAGAAATGACCTTGTAATTATTTAAAATTTCTTATTTTTGTATTCCTTTTTAAATTCTAGCCCCAGTAAGGCTAGAGGGAATATAACATCATGTTTATAATATGAAATTATCACAATTCAACTTCAATCTTCCTGAATCATTACTAGCATCTGAACCTTCTGAACAAAGAGATGAATCACGTTTGATGGTATTACATCGTGAAACTGGTAAAATAGAACATAAAATTTTTAAGGACGTACTGGATTATTTTGATGATAAAGATGTCATGATTCTGAATAACACCAAAGTATTTCCTGCCCGTATGTACGGAAATAAAGAAAAAACTGGTGCTACGATCGAAGTTTTCTTGTTAAGAGAATTAAACAAAGAATTACGCTTATGGGATGTATTAGTAGATCCAGCTCGTAAAATTCGTGTAGGAAATAAATTATATTTCGGTGATGATGATTTATTAGTTGCTGAAGTTGTTGACAATACCACCTCTCGTGGACGTACTATTCGTTTCCTATTTGATGGTACTGATGAAGAATTTCGCAAAAACATCGAAATATTAGGTGAAACTCCACTTCCAAAATACATCAAAAGAAAAGCTACTCCAGAAGACAAATTCCGCTACCAAACAATTTATGCTAAAAATGAAGGTGCAGTTGCTGCTCCTACTGCAGGCTTGCATTTCTCTAGAGAATTAATGAAACGCCTTGAATTAAAAGGAGTAGATTTTGCTGAAGTTACCTTACATGTAGGCTTAGGAACTTTCCGTACAGTCGAAGTAGAAGATTTAACAAAACATAAAATGGATTCCGAGCAGTTTATTATTTCAGAAGAAGCCGCTCGTGTTGTCAATAAAGGTATAGATTCGAAAAGAAAAATATGTGCAGTAGGTACAACGTCTATGCGTGCTATAGAATCTTCCGTTTCTGCAGATAAGCATTTAAAAGCAGCAAACGATTGGACGAGTAAATTTATTTATCCTCCTTACGATTTCAGCATTGCAAATTCCATGATAACGAATTTCCACACCCCACAATCTACCTTATTAGTAATGATTGCTGCGTTTGCTGGTTATGAAAACACCATGAATGCCTATGAAATTGCGGTTAAAGAAAAATACCGTTTCTATAGCTATGGTGATGCCATGTTAATTATATAAGGAATTCCAAAATAGGATAAGCAGGTTTGTATTTACATAAAATACAAACCTGTTTTTTTTAGGCAATAAACCCTCCCTTTCCAAAAGACATACTATGCTTCCTATTAATTTTCTTCTCCATTTATCGAATTCATGAAATAGCGTAGTACACGTTCAATTTATTTAATCAGCTATTTCTGTATGGATTATTTTCCTATGGAACTCGAACGAGACTCCTTTGGATATTGTTCGGTAATTTTCAAATGATTTCCTAGCCAAATGCAAACGAGATCCGAACAAGATCCGAAGAAAAGAGCAGCCGAGTAGCTGCCTGAAGAGGAAATCCTACAGAACGAATAAAAGCCTAAAATGCCTGTTGAACTACACAAATCAACCTTAAAATTGCATGAAAGGAATAAAGACAAAGCCTCTTAATAGTTTTTCCAAAGTACAAAGGATAAATTCAACAAGGAGATTCCAACACAAGGAAATAATCCTTATTTTTAGCCAATCAATGAAATATCCACTTTTACATACCGCTTAGCGCAAATCGCCCATGCCTATGAACCAACATTTCGTCATTATAGTCGCTGCAGGAACTGGCACTCGTTTAGGAGGGGATTTACCAAAGCAATACCAGCTATTAGCAGATAAACCCATCCTGATGCAGACTATTTTGAAATTTTCAACTAGTCAAATACATCCAAAAATTATTGTGGTACTTGCTAAAGGCATGGAAGCTCTTTGGGATGAATTGTGTCAAAAACACCAGTTTGAACTGGAGCATTATAGCTGTGTAGGAGGTTCCAGCAGGTTTCAAAGTGTGAAAAATGCATTAATATATATACAAGAACAGTTTAAAATAACCAAAGACACGAAAATTGCGGTGCATGATGCGGCACGTCCATTAATAACAAGTCAATTGATCGATCAACTTTATTCAACCTGCGACAGTTCGAGACCTGCAGTTATTCCCGCCGTAGCGAGCAGCAATTCCATTCGAATTGGAGATCAACATAATAGCCGAGCCATCGACCGAAATCAGGTCTGGCAGGTACAAACTCCACAAACATTTTTAGGAGAATTGCTGATGGAAGCCTATCAGCAGGAAGAAGACCTCTTATTTACGGATGATGCATCCGTGGTAGAAAAAATGAGCAATATTATCCATCTTATCCCGGGTGAAAACCATAACCTTAAAATCACCTACGAAGAAGATTTAATTATTGCTCATTATTTATTTAATAAATTTAGTTAAGCATTTCCTCGGATAATTCTTAACAATACGACAATGATGGCTATTACCAACAAAATATGGATTATACCACCTGTCGCGAAGCCTCCAAAGAAACTGATTGCCCAAATTATTACTAAAATTACAGCGATCAAATACAGCATATTTCCCATAATAGATAAAATTTTAATTTAACAATTATTAATTATTAACCTGTTGATTCTAAAATGTTCAACAAATCAGCCTAAAAATTGTTTTAAATCGCCAAATAATTTTATTAAATTTCGATAACTAGCTGATCATAAGCTAAAAAAATATCTTTTGGAAGCCAAGATTGGATATCCTGATGCAGACCAAAACGATGGCTGATATGGGTGAAGTAAGTTTGTTTGGCAGCAACTTGTTGCGCAACTTCAATCGCTTCATCCATGGTGAGATGGGAAATATGGGGTTCTTTTTGCAAGGCATTTAATACTAAAACTTGCACACCTTCCAGCGCCTTCATAGACGCTTCGGAGATTGTTTTGGCATCCGTAATATAAGCGAAGTCTCCAATCCGAAAGCCTAATACAGGCATTTTATAATGCATTACTTCAATCGGTAAGATCTGTTGATCGTACAGTTCAAATGGTATTCCTGGGAATACCTCTTCCAGTTCCAATTGTGGAATCCCTGGATATTTATGTTCGGAAAAGGCATAATAAAATTCTTTTCTTAATGCCTCATGAGTTGCCTTGGTCGAATAAATCGGGATGGATTGTTGCTGTTGATAGTTAAATGCGCGCACATCATCCAGGCCAGCCACATGATCCTTGTGCGAATGGGTCATCAAGACTGCGTCTAATCTATTGACTTGTTGACGTAACATTTGATAGCGAAAATCAGGACCAGTATCGATCACGACCGAATAGCCATTGTATTCCAGTAATACTGCTGAACGAAGGCGATTGTCTTTGACATCTGTGGATGTGCAAACGGGACAATGGCAGGCAATAACCGGAACACCCTGTGATGTACCTGTACCTAGAAATGTTACTTTCAAATTGATAATTTTATTTGTTTTATTTGTTGATAAAATGAACGTAATTTCTCTGAAATTAGCGTTTCATCAACAGGCAAGGTTTGAAGGATCTGAATTAACGATTGCACCTTCATATCCACTGTTGAAAACTTATTGATAACGATAACTTTGGAATCCTGCAATGTGCATGCTCCTGTACGAAAAGATCCTTTTTCAAACCGTAAGCGATACCCTAAATCTTTGAATATCACTTCTAATTTATCTAAACTAGTTTGTGTTAACGCAATCATACTGTATTTCCTACCAATTTAATGAAGGCAAAGTTATTAAACAAGTGAATGAGCATTTTTATGTAAAATACAACTGCTGATGTACTGAACGATAAAGCCTGTTCCATAAGCAATCAATTGAGTAAAAGCGGCAACTAATGCTAAGCCAGCAACCTTTAGACGATTTGTTTTCCCTAATGCATGAATAAATAATAGGCCTATGTATAATCCAATTGCTAGTGTACCCAAGCTAGTTAACCCAGAAATAAAGGGTAATTGACCAGCAGTTAGGCCATTGACAAGTAAGAGTATCAACAAGCAGGTTAAACCAAGGACAAAAACACTTGGTAATGCATGCACAGCCTTTAATTCCTTAGGATAGCGTTGGTATATATCAATCCTACCTTTACCAAAATTATACGTTTGTTTGAAAAATTGCATGAAGCTCGTCCTTCGTTTATGATACACAAAAGCTTCGTTGAGTAAACCTACCTTAAATCCTTGATTAATCATCCGTATGCTAAATTCCATATCTTCGGAACGACGAGAAAGTTTGAAGCCTTGTGTTTCGTTCCACACATTTCGAGAAATCCCCATATTAAAACTTCGGGGATGAAATTGACCAATATGCTTCTTATTACCTCGGATCCCCCCTGTGGTAAAAGGACTCGTCATGGAATAAGAAATAGCTTTTTGAATATCCGTAAAAGATTCATGTGCTGCATCTGGACCACCAAATGCATCCAACTGATTTAAGGTTAAGCCTTGCTGTACTTTTACCAGATAATCAGCCGGTACAATAATATCTGAGTCAAACACGATGAAAAAATCACCTTTCGCACGTTCAAAACCATAATTCCGCGCAAAGCCTTGCCCCTCATTCGCTTTATAATAATAATGCACATCCAACTGATCTTGGTAATTCGCTACAATAGATTCGGCAGATAGGGACGAACCATCCTCTACAATGATGATTTCAAAATTCCGATAGGTTTGCATCAACATAGAGTCTAACAACTCCTTGATCTCTACTGGTCTATTATATAAAGGAATAATTATCGAAAAAAACATACCTTAAATCACCTGATCAATATGATATTTATTTCTATCTGTTCCATTTCTAGACACTAATTCCGCCACAAATCCAGTTAGAAACAACTGAAATCCAATGACAATAGCAACTAATGATAGGAAAAATAAAGGTTGATCGGTTACATTTCTATACGCTGTACCGTTAGCGATACTCATCAGTTTATCAAAAATGAGGTAAAGTGTAATAAAGAACCCAAGCAAAAAACTCAATACCCCTAATGGGCCAAAGAAATGCATCGGTCTTTTCGCAAATTTTCCAACAAAAAAGATAGACATTAAATCTAAAAAGCCTTTAACAAAACGACCCGGACCAAATTTAGTAGTGCCATATTTTCGAGGGAAATGCTGAACAACCTGTTCTTGAATATTGTTAAACCCCGCCCATTTGGCTAAAACAGGGATATAACGGTGCATTTCGCCATAGACTTCGACACTTTTCACTACATCCTTTTTATAGGCTTTTAATCCACAGTTGAAATCATGAAGGTTATCAATTCCCGACATTTTCCGAGTGACGGAATTAAACAGTTTGGTCGGAATAGTTTTCGATAATGGGTCATACCGTTTCTTTTTCCAACCGGAAACTAAATCTGCATTTTGATGCTTAATACGGTCAAATAATTCAGGGATTTCATCTGGACTGTCTTGTAAATCTGCATCCATGGTAATGACAACATCCCCCTGCGCAGCAGCAAATCCTACATTTAATGCGGCAGATTTACCGTAATTTCGTCTAAATCGAATACCAGAAATATGTTCGTTTTGCGTTTTTAAAGATTGAATCACTTTCCAGGATGAATCCTTACTTCCATCATCGACAAGTATGATTTCGTAAGTAAATTGATTGGCATCCATTACACGAGTTATCCATGTACATAATTCGGGAAGCGATTCTTCCTCATTGTATAAAGGTATAACGACTGAAATATCCATAATTAATAAAAAAACAAAGGTATCAATTTTAACTGATACCTTTTATTATATCTTTAATGATTAAGCTTAAGAATTTGGAGATATTTGATTATCATCCTCGGGAAAAGCAGGGTTTGAAGCAGGAACTTTGTAAAAAATAGGTTTTTCCTTTTTAAAGATAGCTGCAAATATTAAAGCAACGACAAAATACAATAGAAAATACACCATTAATCCTTTAATTTGTTGCCCAATAGTCAAGTTTGCCAAATCCTCTTTTTGTTGTTCAATCTCAGCAATTTTAGCATCAATTTGTTCATCACTTACACCTGTAGACTCCAATAATTCGATGGTTAAATTCAACGTATTATCAATAGACTCTTCTTGCAATGTTGGCATCATTTGATTCACCATCATCGTACCTAAGGTACTAATGACTGTATTGATAGCAAACATGATAAATATAGTTTTCAAGGCCGTTGAAAAAGACCAGTATCCACCAATAGCTTTACGTAATGCGATGGTAAAAAACACCGCCACTGCAATAAACAACACATAATTAATCACTCCTGCTAGAATGGCTGAGGTAATTAATCCTGTCGCAGTTTTGGTAATGTATAACGAAATTACAGAAGTAATCAAGGAGAAAACACCCAAAAGAACACCATAGATAATGGTTTTCTTCAATATATTTGGAGTTTCATTATTTTCCAAACTCATAGATTAGTTATTAAAATGAACAATTAACTGGTAAAGAGCCAAAGATAAGGATTTATTTGCTGCCGAATTGGAATATTCAGTCAACTGATCTTGTTTTGGTTGAGGTTCTAAGAAAAAGGACATCAAGGGATAAAACAGTTCTTGTAATTCATCTTTTTCAGTTAAACCATTAGCAACTTGAGCAATTTGCGCATAGTTACTTTCCATCAATAATTGATTTGCAATAACTACCTCATAAATTTCATACTCATCTTGAAATTCATCCTCTTCCACCAATAAAAATTCCTTTAAGAAATCATCTAATGAAGGTTCAACCTCATCATCCGAACACTCCCTTAAATATAATAACACATTCAATAGTTCAGACCCACGATCGATGGTTTCTTCCTCAATAGCTTCCCATTCTTCAGAATCCAAATAATCTTCTTCTAATTTCTGAACATCTTCTGCAAAGAAGTTGATCATTAATAGGTCGAAATAATGTTCTCTTAATTCTTCAAAACGTTGATGATCATCAAACAATCCATCCAATTGAGCTACTTTGCCCATGAATGTATCGTCTGCATCAAAAATACGGTATAAGGATTGTTGAATTAAGGCAGCGTCTATATTTTCATTAGCAGCATACGCGTTCAAACTCGCGTCTAATGCACTTTTTACTTTAGCATCCATAGTTTATTTATTAAAAATGACTTGATTATTATTGATACTTAGAACTACTTGTCCAGTAAGTTCTTGATTAAATAACGGGGAATTTGAAGATTTTGACCGGTTGGATTGTGCATTGAACAGCCATTTTTTATGCGGATTAAAAAGCACTAAATTAGCCTGCTCACCCTCTTCCATACTTGGAATAGGCAGATTAACAATTTTTCTAGGTCCTACGGCTAACTTCTCGACAATAAGTTCAGGCGAAAGGCCTGCTTTTAACAATAAGGGAAGTACCGTTTGTGAAGCAATGATTCCGTTTTTTGCTATTTGGAACTCGACATTTTTATATTCAATTTCATGGGGGGTATGCTGCGAAACTATAGCATCGATGACACCATCTTTCAAGCCTTTCAATAAGGCTTTAACATCCTTTTTAGTGCGCAAGGGAGGGTTCACTTTATAATGGCTATCAAATGAAGTTACCGCATCATCGGTGTAATATAAATTATGGGCAGCCACATCACAACTTACTTGTATTCCTTTTGCTTTTGCTTTTTTAATTAAGTCTACCGATTCTTCTGTGGATATGGTGCTGAAGTGAATGCTAGATTCGTTGTATTCAGCAAGAAATAAATCCCGGGACACCATAATAGATTCGGCTAAATTCGGTTTTCCTTTCATCCCTAAATACGTACTCACGACTCCTTCATTCATTTGATTTCCGCCAGCAACAGACTCATCTTCAGCTAATGTCATGATTAAGCCGTTGAAACCTTTGGCGTACAATAAGGCACGTCCCATTAAACCCGCTTGTTGAATACTGTGGTTACCATCGCTAAATGCAAGTGCGCCAGTTTGTTTCATATCATAAAGCTCTGCCAGCTCATGTCCTTCCCGTTTCTTACTAACCGCCCCAATAGGATACACATCGACCAAATTACCTTTTGCAGTATTGACGATTAAAGCCACTTCGGCACGAGAATGTATTGGTGGATTGGTGTTGGGATGTACCGCAACCGCCGTAAACCCACCTGCTGCGGCAGCGGCTGTACCAGTGCTAATATCCTCTTTAGTTTCATATCCTGGTTCTCCTAGATTGACATTCAAATCAAAGAAACCAGCGGAAAGATAACAATCCGTTCCATCCATATGTTGAACTTTAGGATCCACAGGGATGTGATTTGCCAATTGCTCAATTTTCCCATTTTTTATAAGCACATCCACTTTGGATAAATGCAAAGGATGTGAAGAGGAAATTAGGGTTGCAGAAGTGATGATTAGTGTTGCCATGAAATTCGTTGAAAATCAAATAGGTAAAGTGAACTAGTAGAAATTAAAAATGGAATAACAGCATGGTTCAACGGATAATTTGTTGAATGAGCATTCGCTAGGATCTGCTCCAATTGCCCAATAACCTGATGTGAGGATATATACAGCTGTTTCATTAAAAAACAAAAGTACAAAATCCTTTGCATACCCTTTTATAAAAAACAATAAAATCTATTCTCCCCAGCGGTAAGTTTTTAAATTAAAGCCCGCAATTTCCAATACCCGATCGACCACCGTGGCAGCAAGTTCTTCAAAACTGCTTGGTTTACTGTAGAAAGAAGGGGAAGCCGGGCAAACAATAGCCCCTGCTTGCGTGATGAGTTGCATATTTTGGATATGGATTAAACTAAGTGGAGTTTCTCTGCAGATTAAGATTAATTTTCTACGTTCCTTTAAAATGACATCGGCTGCTCGACTTGTTAAATCGGAAGAAATCCCATGGGCCATACGTGCTAGTGCTCCCATGGAGCATGGAACGACAATCATGCTATCAAAATTGGCAGATCCCGATGCGAAGGGAGCCATGAAATCGTGCTTTTGATACACCTTAAAAGGATATTGTTGATATTGATCATTTCCTAATTCGAATTTCCAAACATCCTTCGCATTATCCGACATCACCAGACCTACTTCATCGATTTGATCCGACAAGAGCACTAATTTATCCAATAACACTTTAGCATATATGGAACCTGATGCTCCAGTAATGGCAACGACCAACTTTTTCTTCTTCAACATATAGCAAAACTAGAAAATACTCTGGAATTAAACAGGCTGATGTCATTATTATGACTTAATTCAGAATATTGTGAAGGCGCTTTAAGATGAAATTCTTCCGCTGACACGAACATTTCAATTAAGAAACAACAACATATCCTCAAGAAATTAAATTAACAGTTAGCTACAAAATAGCTTTTTGTAAGTAAACAATAGCCATAAACAGCCTTATAGCAAGAAAATAAAGTGGCCGTCTCTTAAACCTATAATGTTAATAATGCTAATAAAAGGCCATAAAAAAGGGTCGAATAAGATTTATTCGACCCTACATCTACCTATGAAAAACATGCCCTTGGGGAGGGCATTACAAAAGTAATTATTAATGTAAAATATTTATAATAAATATAATTCTATTTAACATTTTGTAGACGAATAGCTACAAAAATTAAATAGTATTCGTTAACGTTAAAAAAAAGTGTTATAGAGACATTTATTATTTGCTTAATTTTCTTTTGAGATAAGCAGCTGATATTGGGGTATTTTTCCACATTTTGAGTTCTGGAAATATAAAATTAACTTTTTTTTCTTTATTTCGTAACAAAACATCCCGAACATGAGTTTATCTGAATTGGAAGAATATATTGAGACCGGAAATTACCAAGACCTGGATTTATTGTTGAGTAGGCAGCCGAATTTAACGAAGGAAAACACCAGCCACGATATTTCGCCTTTATTACTTGCCTGTTATTATCAAAAAAACCAGATCATTCAGGTTATCCTCAAATACATAAGCACCATTACAATTCATGAAGCATGTGCTGCAGGTTTACTGGAACAAGTTCAGCTAATGTTGGATCAGAAACCAGAGGTAATCCATGAAATCTCGTCCCATGGATTTTACCCTTTGGGAATAGCTGCCCATTTTGGAAAAGAAGAAATTGTTCGTATACTATTGCGTCTAGGTGCTAATCCAAATGCTTCATCACAAAATGGTTATCATGTTTTCCCCATTCACGCTGCATTAGGGAATCAACATGACCTCATTGTGAAAATGCTACTCGAGGCAGGAGCTGAAGTCAATGTGTTGCAACATTCCAACATTAGTCCATTGCACTTAGCCGCGCAGCTAGGAAATGTAGATTTGATTATTGTACTTTTGGAGCACGGTGCCGACATCCAAGTTCGAAATGATTTGGGACAAACAGCTTCTGATCTAGCGGCAGAAAAAGGATTTCACGAAATTGCAACCATATTAAAAGCTTAGCTATCGCTTTAAGATTGATAAGCCAATAGGGCATTGTAAACACTTTTTAGGCTCACAATACATTGCCCTCAATTGCAACAAGCCTTGGCTTTCTAGCGCACTATAACAAGGCATACCCGCTTTTCGAAACCTCTTGCTAATTACATTCTCTTCCATCGCAATGGCTTCCAACCATTGGATTGCTATAGCCATTCCTTCAAGATCTCCCCTATGCTTCGCGTACGCAAATCGTAAAGGCGCAAAACAATTGATCGCTAAAGCCTGCTCTAAGCTTGAACTGATTTGCGTTTCATGTCCTTTACTAATTTTTAAAAAATGATAATGTGTCTCCCAATAGGAATGAACATGCACCTGTTGTAATACTTCAAAAATAGCTGTTAGTTCTTTAGCCTCAACAATTGTCGAAAACCATTGGCTTTGATGCATATACATTCCACAAAGTTGGGCTAATTTAAATGTGGGAAAATTACCAGGCCGCATACGTAAAAACTTCCACTGAAAGAGCGACATTTCTTTCAACTGGTAGCAGCGCTTTAAATACTCATATGCTATTTTCAGTTTTTTGACATAAGGATCTGCCAAATCCATAGCCGTTAAAAACCCAGCTTGTCCGAAAAAGAGGGACGTAATAGTCAAGGGTTGATGTTTTAATTTTTGGATTAGTTTCAAGGAAATGATTTGACTTAGATCGATCATGGAAGCTTTATTCACACGCATACCAAAACTGGAAGCCAATAACATCAGGGTCACACGTTCCCAATCGCCTCGACCTTGTTTTAACCAATCCAAAATTTGCTCATACCGTATTTCCAATCGCTCAATAGCCATCCGTTGCATTGCTTGCACTTTGATGTAAATGGGTACATTCTTAAGTTGGTAAGCACAGGGGATCCAATGGCTATTATTAAGTAATTCATGCGCTTTGCGCAGCAATTCATGATTTACATATTTTGAAAGTTCCAAGGTTGGGATTTCTGCTCCATCCGCAGCATAACAACTGCCATTATCTTTCCAAACCACATGCAGAATCACAGAATTGTAGGCAGGATCTTGTTCGTGATGGTGGATTTGCCAATCACTAGATAACACATGTATCTCAACATGTCCATGCCATGCCTGGCCATCCATTTGAATGTGTGCAAAAAGAAAATCAGGACCTGCATCTTGATGGTATTGTCCGGGAGAAATGACCGCTAGTTGTTGGCCATGTTGACAGGTAAGTGTGGAGCTGGCATACAATCGATGCTGCCAAATGCAATGAATTAATTCTTCGGGGACACGCATCCCTAAATATACTATCTTAACTAAAAGTGTAAATTAACTTTAGATTAACTATTTTGAATAATTCTTAATGTATCAGAGGCTACTTTCGTTTCTGAAAGTAACGTGCCCTTCCATTGAGGAGCAGGCATCCCTTCTTCCCAATTCACTGGAGCTATAAAAATCCGAGCCTCATCCCATAGCCCCGCATCTATAAAGAGTTGTAAGGTTTTTGCTCCTCCTTCGATAATTAGGGACTGAATATCCATGAGGTATAATTGATATAAAATTTGTTGCGGAAGGTACCAATCAAAGTTTTCCAATTCAATAAATTTTAAATGTCCATTCCAATCGGTTTTCTTTGCATTAAAAATAATGGTTTCCGCGGCATCATCATATAGCTTCGCTTCTAAAGAAAGGTCTAAATCCCGATCAATCAAAATTCGTTTGGGTTGTTTTCCCTCCCACTCCCGTGCTGTTAAGCTGGGATTATCTATTTTGGCTGTATTCCTTCCCACTAAAATCGCATCTTCTTGGGTTCGCCATTGATGCACTAATTGTTTACTAGCGGGGGAACTAATCCATCGTTGAGTTCCATCTAGGGGCGCAAATAGACCATTGGCTGTCTCTGCCCATTTTAAAATAACGTAGGGCCTACTAAGGGCAACACGTGTAAAAAACCTACGATTAAGCCACTTTGCTTCGTCTTCTAACACTCCTACTGACACCTCTATGCCGGAATCTTTAATTTTCTGTATGCCTAGACCATTGACTTTTGCATAGGGATCTTGACAAGCGATTACTACTCGCTTGAATCTTTTCGAAACGATTAAGTCTGCACAGGGTGGGGTTTTACCAAAATGTGCACAGGGCTCTAAGGATACATACAGGGTACTATCGCGAAAAATCTGTGCTTCTTGTCCTGGGAACTTAGCGATTACTTCTTGAATGGCATTCACCTCGGCATGCGGACCTCCATAGGGAGCGGTATACCCTTCTCCAACAATGCGATCTTGATAAACAATAACTGCACCAACCATGGGGTTTGGACTGGTTTTCCCTGCCCCTAATACCGCCAAATCTAAGCAGCGCTGCATCATCAATTGATCCTTGTTCATAGTGCAAAACTATCAAATATTCATTAGAAAATGGAGATTCTCCTGTTTTTCGTAGGTTTGTAGTATGGAAACGCTCGCTAATCTTCGTTCGGCATTTAAGGATCAATTATCTTCAAGTTATGATGAGGAAGAAATTAGACAACTATTTCAGTTGCTTTGCTTGGAATATCTGCAAATTCCGAAAATACAGATTCCGTTAAGGCTACACGAGCATATATTGGAACCACAGCTGAAAATAATGCTGGAAGCATTGCAGGAACTGACCCAAGGAAAGCCAATTCAGCATATCTTAGGCAAAGCACCTTTCTATGGGATGGATTTTCGAGTGAATGAACATACCCTGATACCACGTCCTGAAACGGAAGAACTGGTGGATTTAATTTTGAAACAACACTCGACCAAAATTCCTTTAAAACTGATCGATATTGGGACCGGATCTGGCTGTATCGCAATTAGTTTAAAAAAACATCTCGCGCACAGTCAGCTGATCGCAGTGGATATTTCTGCTGATGCAATTGCCGTAGCAAAAGACAATGCTAAAAGCTTGGGGGCAGATGTGGAGTTTCGCTGCTTGGACATATTGGAATGGGACTTAACCTTATGGAATGAACAATTTGATGTGATCGTAAGTAATCCTCCTTATATTACGCAGCAGGAAAAATTGAATATGCATCGTAACGTTTTGGACTTTGAACCTGATAGCGCCTTGTTCGTAGAGGATGAGCATCCCCTACTCTTTTATGATGTGATCAGCAGCTTCGCTCAACAGCAACTTAAACGGAATGGGATTTTATATTTTGAAGTGAATCAGTACCTGGCGGAAGAAACGAAAGTACTATTGCTCAAAAAGGGTTTTCAACATGTCGAAGTGATTCAAGATATCAATCATGCCGCAAGAATGATCAAAGCATGGGATTTAATGCTGTAATTTTTCAAACTGAATATTAAGCACTTATTTTGTTTGAAGGAAAAATTACCTTAAAATATTTGGAGTGTATGGGGTATTTTTCTACCTTTGCATCACTTCAAACAAGGAAGTAGTTCTCAAAAAGAATTAAAAGATTCCGTAGCTCAGCTGGTAGAGCAATACACTTTTAATGTATGGGTCCTGGGTTCGAATCCCAGCGGGATCACAAAAGGCGCTAGAAATAGCGCCTTTTTTGTTTATAATATCGCTTTAAACGCTCTCAGCGCAGATTTGTAAATCAGAATAGGTCATTCCAAATCATAAAAAGTGGTGCCCAAAGTGGTGCCCTTTTTAAATCACTAAATTAGGGCAGTACTTTTTGTGTTAATCCACTGTAATTCAGTGTGTAAGAACATCTTTTTTATTATTCAAAATAACTTAAAAATGATGAAAAACAATCAAAAATTAACTGTCCTTTTTTGGCACAGAAAATCCAAAGCAGATGAAACAGGTTCAGCACCCATTATTTGCCGTATTACGGTTGATTCTTCAGAGTCAGAATTTTCCATTGGAAAGAAAATTCCTGCAAAAAATTGGAACAGCAAAACAAAGCGTGTATATGGCTGCTT